>NZ_JAYXBQ010000007.1:0-128875 GCF_039668335.1 Mycobacterium sp. SM3041
ACGATCTCGCTCGTTCAGTAGGGAGGACCGGGGTGTGTTGGGACAACGCCGCGGCTGAATCTTTTTGGGCCACATTGAAAGTCGAGTTCTATGACCGGTACTTGTGGCCGACCAAAGCGGCCGCTAAGCTCGCCGTCGGTAACTGGATCGAACGGGTCTACAACCGCCGCCGACGCCATTCCGCGATCGGCATGATCACCCCGGTGGAATGCGAAAACCGGATCAATCAGACGGCACAAGCCGCCTGATCCCGTGTCCATCGAAAGGGGTCAAGCCCAGGCCCGGGGGTTCGTGCAGTCAGTTTGCTTGACTTTTGCTGACGACATCCACCGAGGAACCGGCCAGACCATCTGCTGCTACGGCGAATAGGAACCGATCGAGAGCTGCTAGCTAAACATAGGACATCACTGGTGCCGACTGCGCGCCCAAGCCTCCGAGCTACCTGGTAAACGACTCAACTCAAAGACCGCAACTCGTGTCGCAAGTGGCCAAGTCCCCCCTCGGACACAGTTTTCTTAGCTACATACAGCAAATACGCTCTACAGTTCGTTTTATGCATTTGCCGCATGGTTAACGCTGGCGACGAATGTCCTCGAATCCGTGTCGCAGATGGCCGAGTCGCCTTCTGGACACCCCCTCGGACACGTCCGGCGACACGGCTGAATCCAGCGGTCGCTGCGACCCGATTACCCCCGCAAGGTCATCATGGGCGCCTCGTTGACACTCGTGTCGACCTGGCCTTATAGCGAAACGTACCCTCACCGGTGATGACGCCCGCCGCGACGCACGGTCACAAAGCGAAACAATCCGCATACACGTACTATTAACTGTAAACAGTTTGTATGCGATTGGAGGTGTCGCCGGCCATGGAAGCACTAACCCCACGCACCGCACAGAAGGTCGGATTGTCGCGCGGCGCCTTCTACCGGGACGCACGCGAAGGCCGCCTCGACCGCATCGCACGAGGCATATATCTTCCCGCCGAGGCCCCAGCGATGGACTGGGATCTGATCGAAGCCTCAACGCGCCGACCTGACGCGACCATCTGCTTGACCTCCGCGCTGGCCCACTACGACCTCACCGACGAGATACCCGCCACCGTGGACGTCGCGATCCCGCGCGGCTCCCGCACACCGGCTGGCCGCGCTGCCATCACCTGGCATCACTTCGATGCGGCCACATTCGACATCGGACGCGACCAGATGACGATCCCCGGCTCGAATCAAACGATCGGGATCTACTCCCCCGAACGTTGCATCGCCGATGCCTTCCGCCTGCGTGGCTCGGTCGGCTACGAGCTCGCTCGTGATGCGCTGCGGCAGTGGCTGCGCGCAGGCGGCAAACCGGCACTACTCATGGACATCGCCGCGCGCCTGCCGCGCGCGAAAACCCCGGTCCTGCAAGCACTAGAGATGTTGACGTGAGCCGCGGCGACGAGGTGTTCCGCCACATCCAGGGCACCGCACGGTCCGCCGCAGCACAGAGCGGAGCCGGTGCACCGACACAGGAATACCTGATACGGCACGTACTCGAATCGTTTCTGGACCGCCTCACCCGAACACCTCACGCCAAGGACTTTGTACTCAAAGGCGGAATCTTGTTGGCCGCCTATGGAGTTCGGCGTCCCACCAAAGACGCCGACGCCAATGCGATCAGTGCCGATGTCGATGCCGAGCACCTCATACAGGTGGTTCGTGACATCGCCGCAGTCACCATAGATGACGGACTGCAGTTCGATCTCGCCACGATCGCCGTCCAGGAGATCCGTGAACAGTCAGAGTATCCCGGTCTGCGCGTACGAATCGCCGCAACCGTTGGGCCGTGGAAAGGGGTAGCGGCGTGGGACGTGTCCACTGGTGATCCGATCGTCCCGCCACCACGGCACGTGACCATCGATCGGATCCTCGGCGAACCGATCACCCTCCTGGGATATGCACCGGAAACGACGATCGCCGAAAAGGGCGTGACCATCCTCGAACGCGGAATCACCAGTACCCGCTGGCGTGATTACGTCGACATCGTGCAACTCGCTCGCGCCGGCATCGATTCGCACGAACTGCTCCGCTCAGCGCGGGCGGTCGCCGTCCATCGCGGAGTAAATCTGGGACCCGTCGCACCGCGACTAGCCGGTTACGGCGCTGCCGCACAAGCGAAATGGGCGGCATGGCGCCGCAAGGAACACCTCGAATCAGCTTGCGAACAAAACCTCGACGACCAAATCGCTCTCGTTGCCGCCCACCTCGATCCAGTCTTTCGCCACGGACCCGAGTGAACTACCGGCATCTACCGGCGCGGGACCGGGTCCGTACCTAGCGGAGGGATATCAATGACGATCACTGGCGGCCGTGAGCGATTTCCCGGCGAGTTGGATGAACTGCGAGCTGACAACGCGCGCCTACGGCACTTACTTGAATTGACCGAGGAACAGGCCCGCGCCGCACGCAGCGACCAGGCCACCCTAACTGGTGCCCCGACGCCACCTGTCTGCATGGAGTCCAGCCCCGCTGACAAGGTCAGGTTCTATTTCGACCTATTCCGTTGCCGCACCGATGTTTACGCCCAGCGATGGGAAAACCGCAAAGACGGCCGATCAGGCTGGATGCCGGCGATCGAAGGCTATTGGCGCAAAGGCATGAACCGTGCCGATGCCCCGTACCTGACATTGACCCCTGAGGTCGTGAGCTCACATCTCCGCGGTGATGTCCACATCGGTTTATATCCGCTGGGCGATGACGACACATGCTGGTGGGTAGCAGCAGACTTCGACAAAGAAGCGGCGATGCTCGACGCCCTCGCGTACACGAAAGCCGCTCGCTCCCATAATATTCCGGCAGCGCTGGAAGTATCCCAGTCCGGCCGCGGCGCCCACGTGTGGATCTTTTTCGCGCACGCGACATCAGCCTCCGTCGCGCGCGGGATCGCCACCAGCCTGCTCGCCGAAGCCTTCCGGCTGCGCGGCAGCATGCGCCTGAGCAGCTACGACCGCTTGTTTCCTTCCCAGGACGTGCACACCGGCCGCGGAGTCGGCAACCTGATCGCGGCACCACTCAACGGCAAACGCCGCCAGCACGGCACCACCGTCTTCCTTGATCCGGCAACCCTTGAACCGTACGAGGACCAGTGGGCATATCTGTCGAGCATCGCGCGACTGTCCGCCAAAGAGACTGCTTCCCTTGCCCGCCAGCTGCCCAGCCCCCAGATCGGGCACAACGTTCGGCGGCTGCAACTGCCCACCTCATCGAAAATCGTCCCCCGCCCCGCGGCGATCGTGCGAGCCGCGTTCGATTCACGAATCACCCTGACGTCCACCGACCTCGGCCCAGCCATGATTTCGGCTGTCAAACACGCCGCCTCCATCCGCAACCCCGAATTCGACGTACGGCAGCGAGCACGGCGAAGCACGTGGGATACCCCGCGCTATCTATATAGCTACGACGAAACCGCCGACGGCAACCTAACCCTGCCACGCGGCCTGCACCAACTGCTCAGCGACCTCGTCAGCTCAGCCGAGAGCACCCTCAAGATCGAGGACCACCGCGTCATCGGTGAGCACCACGAATTCACCTGCGCCACAACACTGCGCGAGACCCAGTCAGATGCTCTGAAGAAGCTCCTCAACCACGACACAGGCGTACTGATCGCACCCCCAGGAACCGGAAAGACGGTCATCGCCTGCGCGACAATCGAAGCACGTGCCACCTCAACGCTCGTTCTTGTCGACCGCAAAGCACTCGCTGACCAATGGCGAGACCGAATCCACCAACACCTCGACTTCAAATGCGGCCAGATCGGCGGCGGACGATCCAAGACCACCGGAGTTCTCGACATCGCACTACTGCCAACCCTGGCGCGTCGCAACAACATCTCCGAATTAGCGGCCGGATACGGCTTCATCATCGTCGACGAATGCCACCACGTCGCAGCAAGCGCCTTCTTCAAAGTCCTCGGCCAGATTCCCGCCCGATTCTGGCTGGGCCTGACCGCGACTCCGGAACGGCGAGATGGACTCGAAGACCTGATCTACCACCAACTCGGTTCACACCACGTACAGATTGAAAGACCCACCGCAGGCCAACTGCCCACCGACAGCGCCGAACTGTCAACACCGCACCCGGTACTGCACCTCCATCCGACACAATTCCGCTACCTCGGCGACGCTGACCCACGAGAACCAGGCGGGATGGCCGACATCTACCGGACGCTGGTCGCCGATGAGCAACGGCTCGACCAAGTCGTCGGCGACGTCCTGACCGCTGCCGATAAAGGCGCCAACATCCTCGTCCTCACCACATGGGTCGACCACCTCAACGCCATCGCTGAACGGCTCACCGCTGCAGGACGATCAGTCACCGTATTGAGCGGAGGCATGAAAGCCGCCGAACGGCGCGGCATCACCGAAATGCTTGCCACAAGGACACCGAATACGGAACCGCTCCTGATCGTCGGCACCAGTTCGTTCATAGGCGAAGGCTTCGACTGCCCAGCCCTCGACACGCTATTTCTGGCAGCACCGATCACGTTCAAGAATCGTCTCGTCCAGTACGTCGGCCGCGTGACACGGCCGTACCCCGGCAAGACCACCGCGACCGTGCACGATTACCACCACGAGCTCACCCCGGTCATCGCCTCATCACTGAAGAAACGAGCGCCCGGCTATATCACGATGGGATTCCCAAACCCGCGGACCCGCAGCTGACGGACGTTTGCAGAAGGGGAAAAGCGCCGCAGCGTTCCCCGACGGAGCCCGTTCTTCTGCGCTTGCCCGCGCCCGTTGCATCGCGTCGACGATTCTCGCAACTACCCTTAGCCACGTCATGACTACCACCAGGACTGTCTAGCGCGTGCCGTCGCCAACCGCAGGAAAACTGCTGGTCAACAACTCAAATCAAAGACCTCAACCCTTGTCGCAGGTGGCCAAGTCCCCCCTCGGACACAGTTTTTTTACATGTGCGGATGGAGAATCGGCTCCCAACTGCATCGGAGCGGATTTCCGTACTTGCTGATGCCCAGGGGCAGTCGCATTCACCGACACACGACTGCGGATTTTTGGTTATCCCGCCACGAACACCGTCCTCGCCGACATACTGACTGGCTGTTCCTCAATGTGTCTTCGCGGTGATCGCCACCGGTCGTGATACCCATCCCCGGCCTCGGCGCTGGTCGATCGAGTGCACCACACCGCCGATTGTCGAGGACAACTACCTGCCACCACGGCGAGCAGACTCGATGGGCAGTGTGGAGGTCAGTCGCCTTTCGGCCATGCCTCGCCTGGGGGCCAAGAGGCCGGGAGGCCGAAGAACTCTCCAGCAGACGGATCTGGAGGGGTGACTGCAAGCTCGCCGTTACGAAGGGTGATGGTATGGGCGGGGATTCCCAGCTCGTCGGGTAGCGCATGAATGGGACTCGGGTGCCGCCACAGCGTGACCTCGGCGCGCTGAAAGTAATACGGCATGAGTTGGTTAACGACTAGAACCCCCGACACATTGCGGTTCTGCCAATCGGGCGGCGTCCCGAAGTAGCCACCGGCTTGCCGAATCGCGCGGGCGGGCGGCTCCCCATCTGAATTCGGGTCAAATTCGAAAGCAAGCGGCCCGTACATCGCATTACTGGCGTGCCACCGGTCGCCATCCACGATGTACGTACCGATCGCGATAACGAATGGCGCTTCCAGATTGCCGTACTCATGATGTTTCGCAGCGAGGGCGGCTTGGATAGCGGGCGCATCATCGACGAAGCTCGCCTCCGACTGGCCGTAGATCCCGATCGCCCGGCTATCGGGTCTCAGGCCTCGGGCTTCGAGCTTCTTCGGGAATGCCTTGAGCCCAGCCTCCCAGCCATCCTCGCGCCAGACATACTTCGGCGCAGCGTCGGCCGTCCATGGTGCGTCAGGATCGAGCAGGCGCAACCACTGGCTCAGTTTGCCTCGAAGGCGCGCCGCCTTGGGTGGCCGCGGCCCGTCCACAAGATGGTCAAGCCAAAGAATGAAATTCGGGTCTTGGAGCCGATTCACCGTATCGAATAGAACCGCCCGACGACCTGCCGCAGCCTTAGCCGCCGCGGTCGAACCAGGAGCAACCGCCTCAACGTAGAGCCGCTCGTCGCCGCGGACAGCCAAGAAGTCGGGGTGACGGGTCGTACCCGGCACCTCCGGGTGAACCACTATTTCGTAGCCAGCGCGCAAAAGCGACTCGTGAAGATAGAGCTCCAAGTAGGCACTGCGGAACTGCTCGTCGTCTCCTGATCGCAAACGTTGGAGCAAGTCATTGCAGGTGATGTCATCGTTGATGCGGTCCATCCACTGCTGCATCATCAACCGCGGCTGGTCCCAATAGTCGCCCGCGATCCTGTTCATGAACGCAAAGGTGGACTCTTGGAAGCCAGCCACCGACGTGTCGTCGCGGTGAGCATCATCGAACAGCGGCTCGCGACTCTTGACCATGCACGTAGCGTGCCAGCAGCCGCCGACAAGTCTGCGCCCCCGGGGTCCGTCAGTATCAACTCACCAACGGCCTCGACCCACCAAGCGGCGATCTACGAGCTCTGTCGGTGGCGTCAGGCAAACTGATCGCGGACATCAGTGAGGTGAGTTTTCGCATGCCAGTTTCAGAAGACACCGGCGCAAGAGACTTGTCTTTGCCGCCGACCAACGAGCTGACGTGGGAGCAATTCGAGGACTTCACCGAGGCCGTGCTGAGCGCACACCGGTTCGCGAACAAGTCAGGGCGACGCATAGCACGCGTCTCGCGATGGGGGCGCCGCGGCGACAAGCAAGACGGAATCGACTTTGAGGGCGAATGGAGTGACGGGACCACCTCCTCCTGGCAGTGCAAGGCATACGAAAAGCTCCAACCGGCGGACGTTCGAAACGCAGTTCAGACATGTAGCTTTCACGCCGATACCCATCACCTCGTGTACTCCGGATTCGCCTCGCCAGCTGTGAGGCAGGAGATCCAGAAGCACGCCGACTGGACATTGATCGACCGACGCGACCTCAATCAGCTACTTGCAGACGTGCCTCTTCACCGTCGACGCGAGATCCTCGACTCAACATGGGACCGCGCCACACGTAAACGGCTCCTCCGCGTGCCGGGAGCCGATGCCTTTGAATCGGTGGACGCGCTCGGTGACACACGTATCTGTCTTCCTGTACTGAATGACGCCGGCGCCATGGTCAATCGGACGGCCGAATTGCAGGCTCTTCATACAGCGGTACGGGGAGACACACGGATCATCCTGATATCGGCACCCGGCGGGATGGGCAAGACTCGGCTCGCCGTCGAGGTGCTTCGTGACCTGCAGAACGAGAATCCAACCGTTCCCGTCCTGAGCCTCATCCCGGCGCACCCGCTAAGTGCCGATAGTCTCGACGAGCTGCCCCACTCCTCTGTGGTCCTTTTTGTGGATGATGGACATGAGCGACCCGAAGCCGTGCATCGGTTGCTTGAATACATGCTGAGGAATGAGCACACCAAACTCGTTGTCGCAGCGCGAAAGAACGGCGTCACCCCCCTTCTCGATACGTTCATGAAGGCCGGCTTCCCGATCAGCGGTGTCGCCACGATCGAGCTGTCACCACTCAGTCATCGCCACGCGTACGAATTGATCGATTCCCTCGCGGACGGGCTCGACATCCAGCTCGCGTACGGAACGAAAGTAAATATCGCACGTCTGGCAGAAGAAGCGCCCTACCTAGGGGTGCTGGCAATCGACGCAATCCGAAACGGCACTCTAACCGGCAGCCTCACACTTAGTACCGACCTTCGTTCGGCTGTGCGGTCGAGTTATCGCCAGTCCATCACCGCCACGGTCAACGAATTCGACCCGGCGCTTGTCGAACGCTTCCTCGCAACGTGTGCCGCTACCGGTGGCGTGATAGACCTGAATAACGCCGAAGCGCGCGCTGCCGTCAACGGGTTCTGCGGGTTATCTGACGACGAGTCGAATCGACTCTTGAGTGCGCTGATCCGAGCTGACGTCATGACGAAGACCGAATCGATTTTGAGGCTGGTCCCCGACCTACTCGCAGACATGATGCTGGAGACCGAGAGCGTCACTGAATCACTAGGTCAGAGAACCAATTTCGTCCCCGAGGTATGGCGATCCCTATACCCATTCTTCGGCGCACAACTACTCAGACGCCTTACTGATCTGGACTGGCGACTCCGCCGGCAAGACCTTCCAGGGGTTGTCGACGGCATCTGGCAGACACTTCGAGACGAAATTGATTCCACCGACGTGATCGGCCTACACGAAGCAGTGCAACGCCTTGCCGCCCTGAGCTACACCCAGCCACACGGGCTCATGCCCCTACTAGCGGAGGTTCGCAACCGCCTCGCCGACCTCGCCAATTTGGATGAAGTGCCGCCTCCTAAAAGGGGCCCGCTGACCGCGACCCATTTCGAGCGGGAGGAGAGAAGGACATGGCGCTTGCACGAACTGAGCGCCGCGGATGTGAAGATCGAGATGGCACCCCTGCTCGCTCAGTGCGCACGTACAGCACCCGAACTACTCGAGCAGGCGCTCGATGGGCTATGGGCACTTCACCGCGAACTCGCACCTATGCCGGCCATGCACCCCGACGCCGCAACAAAAGCCCTAGAAACCCTAGCCGAACTCGGCAGGCTCCCCGACGAGACTGTGCCACAACGAATCATAGACCGCGTCAGAATTTGGCTCTCGACCTACGCACCGACTCCGAAGGCATATCCACTGTTCGCATTGAAGCCGCTCCTCACCAAACAAGGCGAGATCGCCGGCCAAACGGCGCCACGCGTTGTCAGCTTCAATACCTATCTGATCAATGCCGATTGGGCGCGCCCGACGCGAGACGCAATCCGCGAGGTCCTCCTGGAAAGCGCGACAACTGAACACGTCGGACTAGCCGCTGAGGCCGTGCGGATACTCAAGTCCGCATTGAGACCGCCTCAAGCCCTATACGGTTTCAACCCGACCGCGGAAGACCTCGAAGCATGGGACTCAGATGACCTAGCGACAGTCACCACCTTGGCAACAATTGCGGCCAAAGCCACCTCGCCTGTGATCCGCCGTCTGGTTCGCGAATCCGTATCTTGGCAAGCGCAGCATGCACGTTGCCTTCAAATCCGTTGTTTAGCAATCGAAATAGCAACGATTCTCGACAACCATGGCGACGAACTCGCAGACGCATTGATGGGCTCACATCACTTCGGCCTACCGAATCGGTATGGGTACACTGCACCGAGCATCGCAGATCTTGAAAGCGGTCTCGACGTGGGCACGTCACGGCCTGATGACGAGGACATCGTCGATTACATGGACCGTGAGCGCGATGCTTTGCTGGCTCGCTGCTGGGACAGCCTGTGGCGGGTCGGAGACATCAGCGACGTCCTAGATCGCCTTGAGTGCACGGCATTTGAAGTATTGCTGGCGGACAGCAGTCAGTCTCTGCCGTTCCTCTTTCTGGGAAAGTACCTCGCAAACAACTACACATACCAGTGTTCCGCAGTCGTTAAGGACATCGCCGCGCGGCCTCCCGGGCCTCTCGACGATCTTCTCGTCTACGCTCTAGCTGGCTGGAACGCATTCGACACGAACGAGTTTGGTAGCTGGCTGGACGACAGTCCACACCAACGCAACGCGGTCCGATCAGCAATCGGTGACGCGATCAACACAAACTCCTGGACCGACCTTGGCGGCCCTCATCTCGCCGCGTATTCCAGAGGTGTGCTAGACGCTGTTCCGGCAGTGCGCGCGAAGTTTCACGCCGGCGCGCATCGCTTGCTCGCACGAGACCCGGTAAGCACTGCGGAGTCTCTCATCGCGACAGGTATTGATCAGTCAACGTCAACACGCCTGATCGAGTGCGCCTGCACATTTGGTAGAGCGGACTGGATACAGGAGCTGGACGAATCCGACGTGGCGGCGATCCTCGCTCTCGCAAGGCGTTCAGACATCAGCGCCTACGGCGTGCAGGGTGCCCTCGCACGCATCGCGCGAGGCTTCCCACGTGAAGTACTGACTTTCCTACTGTCCTGTTACCGCGAAGATCGCGCAGCCATAGTGGACCTGTGCGGCGACTATCCACAAGCGTTCAGCGGGCAGGCCGAAGCAGTGGTGAGCTGGGTATTCGATCAAATAGCCTGCGAGACAGATGGGATCGGCGATGTTCTAAAGACTGCGGTGGGCGAAACGCTATACAACGAAGTTGGGGAAGCGCTCGCTGTGGAGATCGAACATTGCGACATCGACGAGATCCGGGGCGTCCTTGAGGTATTCGAACCGCTTGACTACTGGCCTCTTTACGCTCCATTGCTGGCGGACAAGTTGATCACTCGGACAAGGGAAGTCGATTCCTCTCATGTCGCGGACGTTCTGGCGGCGACCCGCACTTCGTGTGAAATGCGGCTGATTAGTTGGGTGAACGGCCGTTCCGAAGAGCTCGAGCTTCTGTTCGACCTCGCGACGAAGCTTTCGAATGCAGAATTCTTGGACACCGAATTACGCGCCATCTACAGGTTCTCCGCTGACGAGTTTCGCCGAGAGATCGCAGAAATCGCGGCCCGCTATAACAACGACTACGACTAACAGGACAGATGCCTGAGACTATCGGGGCGTCGTCGTTGTGCGATACCAGTGCAGCATCCCGAACGCTAGGCGCCACGGCAGTCGGCCGCAGGCCGAGCATCTTTGCCGATCCTCCCCAGCTGCATTCTCAGCGCCAACAACGCCCGATTGAAGCGACGATGACGGGTTATTCCCTGACGACTCTCCAGGAAACGCTCACCTCCTTGTCGGCTCCGGTTGAAAAGTGAGCAGGTCGTTCCGGAGCAGGCTGCTCAGGATTCAACCGGAGCCGGCGCAGCTCCCGCGACGCTGGTGACCACTCAGCGGCCGCGCGCCGGTTGCGCCGCGGTCGATCCCGACGACGACGGCAGCGTGGACGGACGATCGATGATCGTCGACGACGAGCCACCGACCCGGTATCGCGCGCCGCGGTGCTCCTGCGGCAGCCGGTCGCCGTTGCCGAGCAGCTTGTGCCGCAACGACCCCGGCTGATAGTCCGCCTGGTAGGCACCCCGTTCGGTCAGCACCGGAACCACGTGCTCGATCACGTCGGCGAAGGAACCGGGGGTGATGGCGTAGGCGAGGTTGAAACCGTCGACGTCGGTCTCGGCGACCCACTCCTGCAAGGTGTCGGCCACCGTGGCGCCCGAGCCGACGATCCGTGGACCCATGCCGCCGATCTCGCCCCACTCGGCGATGTCGCGGACCGTCCACTCCCGGCCATCGGGGTCGGCCGACTGGAACGCCTTGACGGCGGACAGGATGGCATTCGAGTCGACGTTGCCGATCGGCTCGTCCAACCCGTACCGGGCCAGGTCCACACCCATCCACCCGGACATGAACACCAGCGCGCCTTCCGGGTCGCCGTAGGAGAGCAACTCGCGGTGTTTGGCGTGCGCTTCGTCGTCGGTGGCCGCGGTGATCACCGTCGACAGATTGAAGATCTTGGCCGAGTACGGATCCCGGCCGGCCAGTTCCAGCTCCCGGCGAATCGTCGAAACCGTCTCGGCCAGAATGGCTTTGGTCGGCGCCGCGGTGAAGATGGCCTCGGCGTTCTCGGCGGCGAACCGGACCCCGCGCGGGGATGAGCCGGCCTGGTAGATCACCGGGGTCCGCTGCGGCGACGGCTCGGCGAGGTGCACACCCGGCACGCTGAAATGCGTTCCGGAGTGCCCGATGTGGTGCACCTTGTCCGGGTCGGTGAAGACCCCGCGCTCGCGGTCGCGGACCACCGCGTCGTCCTCCCAGGAGCCCTCCCACAGCTTGTAGAGCACCTCGAGATATTCGTCGGCGTGGTCGTAACGGGCGTCGTGGGCCGGCTGGTCGGTCTGCCCCATGTTGCGTGCCGCCGCGGGCAGATACCCGGTGACCACATTCCAGCCGATGCGGCCCTTGGTCAGGTGATCGAGGGTCGATATCCGGCGAGCGAAGGGATACGGGTGCTCGAACCCGGTGCCGGTGGTGATGCCGAAGCCCAGATGCTCGGTGACCAACGCCATCGCCGATACCAACAGCAGCGGGTCGCCCACCGGGATCTGCGCGGCCTGCCGGATGGCGGCCTCGTCGCTGGCTCCGTAGACGTCGTAGGTACCGAGCACATCGGCGATGAACAGGCCGTCAAACCTGCCGCGCTCCAACAACTTCGCCAGTTCGGTCCAGTACTCCAGGTCCTTGTAGCGCCAGGACTGATCCTCTGGATGCCGCCACAGTCCGGGCGACTGATGAGCGACACAGTTCATGTCGAAAGCGTTGAAGCGAATTTGTCGGGTCACTACTCCACCGTGCCCACATCTCGCGCATCAGACACCGATTGCACTCAGCACGAACATTTTTCGCGGCGCCGGCCGGGGTGGCGAGCTGTGTCAACGCAAGCTGTACCCGCCGTCGGGATAGATCGTGGACCCCGTCGTCGCGCCGTTGAGGAACAGATGAACGACGGCGGCCGCGACCTCGTCCTCCCGCGCCAGTTTCCCGGTGGTCGAGGCCTCGACGAAATGGGCGAACGCCGCGTCCCGGACGGCCTGCGGCCGCTGATTCCACAAGTTGCCGTCCACGGTGCCGGGCGAGATCGCGTTCACCCGTACCGGCGCGAGTTCAACGGCCAGCCCGCGGGCCAGTCCCTCGATGGCGGCGTTGGCCGCGACGTAGGCGGGCGCCGCCCCGGCCGGCCGCACACTGGCCGCCCCGGCCATCAGGACGACGGACGCATCGGCGGTCAGCACCGGCAGCGCGGCCTTGACGACGCGGTACTGACCCCAGAACTTCGAGTCGAACGGCGACGCGGCGTCGGTCAGTGAGAGTTCGCGCATCGATCCGGTGACGTAGGTGGCCGCGGTGGTGAAGAGGGCATCGACGGCGTCGAACCGGGCGAACAGGGCGTCTATGGTGCGCTCGTCGGCGGTGTCGACGACCTGCCATGTCGCCGCCGGGCCCAGATCGGCGGCGGCCTTCTCGAGCACACCGGCACGGCGCCCGCCCAGCACCACCGCACCCCCGCCGGACACCACCAATCTGGCGACCGCGAGACCGATTCCGGTGCCGCCGCCGATGAGGACGACCGTCCGATCCGCGAATGCGTCGGCGGCAAGGAAACTCTTCATGGCTCCGACACAATCGTCCGCGCCCGGCGCCGTCAATCGATTGGATCAGTTTGACTCGCTTGGCATGGTTTCGCGATGTGACGGAACCTGTTGCCGCTCAGGGTTGTACGTCAGATGCCGTCGACGTAATCGCCCGTGCAGATGTTGTAGTGCCCCGCCGGGTTGAACGACTCTCCGTAACCGGGGAAGTACCACTTCGCCGCCTGGTACATCAGCTGGCCGTCGCAGTAGCCGAGGTTGTAGGCCACGATCGTCGCCGATTCCTTGACCGACTGCGAGACACTGACGACGCCCGGCGGCATGCCGTACGACGTGCCCGTCCCTGTAGCGCGTTCGCCGCCCCAGGACGACCACGTGATGCCCCAGATATCGCCCGTCGGGTCGCCGCCGTTGAAGACCCGGGCGGGCTGCACCGTGCCGTAGCCGCGCGCACTCGGGTTCCAGGCACGGCCGAGCGTCGGTTGTGGGTCGGCCCGGACAGCGGGCGTGCCGGCCGTCGAGCAAGCGGCCACGGCCATGGTGGTCGCGATGGCGGTCACAGCGATCACGGCCAGCCTCGTCATCGTCGTGGCCTGCCTCTGCTCAGTTGGGTGGGTCATGGTGGTGCCGTTCGGGATTCGCGGTTGTCGTGGTCACGCCCAAGGCTGCGGCCGATGCCTTGGTGATTTCTTGGTGCGCAAGCGCTACCTCCGATCCGCTGCTGTGTGACGAGAGTCTCCGACGTCGCCGTGACGTAGGCCTTGCGGTACCTGCGTACCAATTTAGGCTTGCCTTACCTAATTTAAGGGAGTGCTGAATGCGTGACGTCCGCGTGGCGGTGATCGGGGCAGGTCCGGCCGGAATCTATGCGTCCGACATCTTGGTCGACGAATACCCGCAGGCCAGGGTCGATCTGTTCGATCGCCTGCCGGCCCCGTACGGGCTGGTCCGGTACGGCGTGGCACCCGATCATCCCCGGATCAAGGAGATCATCAAGGCGCTGCGGCGAGTCCTCTCGCGCGACGAGATCCGCTTCATCGGCAACGTGCACTATGGCACCGATCTGAAACTGTCCGATCTGCGTCGCCACTACGACGCCGTTATCTTCGCCACCGGGGCACGCGCGGACCGCCCGCTGGACATCCCCGGCATCGAACTGCCCGGCAGCTACGGCGCCGCCGACTTCGTGTCCTGGTACGACGGCCACCCCGACGTGCCACGAACCTGGCCGCTGGAGGCCAAGAGCGTTGCGGTGCTCGGCGCGGGCAACGTGGCACTCGACATCGCCCGGATGCTGGCCAAGCCCGCCGATGAGCAGTTGAGCACCGAGATCGCCGGCAATGTGTACCAAGGTCTTTCCCTGAATCAAGCCACCGACGTGCATGTGTTCGCCCGGCGCGGTCCGGCCCAGATCAAGTTCTCGCCGATGGAATTCCGCGAGCTGTCGCACTCCCCCAGCGTCGACGTGATCGTGCACCCGGAGGGCTTCGAGATCGACGAGGCCAGCCAGCAGGCCATCAACACCAGCAAGTCCACCAAGCTCGTCGTCAACACCATGATGCGTTACCTCGACGTCGAGCCCACCGGCGCCCCGCACCGCATCCACATTCACCTGTGCCAATCCCCCGTCGCCGTGCTCGGCACCGACCGCGTCGAAGGACTGCGGACCGAACGCACCGAACTGATCGGCGACGGAACCGCCCGGGGCACCGGCGAATTCACCGATTGGCCGGTGCAGGCGGTCTACCGCGCCGTCGGCTATCTGCCGTCACACCTGGCCGATCTGCCGTTCGACCACCACGCCGGTGTGGTTCCCCACGACGCCGGGCGGGTCCTGGACCTCGACGGCGAACTGATCGAGGGCACCTACGTCACCGGCTGGATCAAGCGCGGGCCGATCGGTCTCATCGGGCACACCAAATCCGATGCGTCCGAGACGATTACCAGCCTGTTGGCCGACCTGCCGGGACTGCGCGCACCGGAGATCGGCGAGCCCGATGCCATCCTGGAACACCTGGCCGGCAGCGGCATCGACTACACCACGTGGGCGGAATGGGAACGCCTCGACGCCCACGAGATGGCCCTCGGCGCGCAGCAGGGCCGCGAGCGGGTCAAGGTCGTGCCCCGCGCCGACATGATCAGCGCCGGCCGGCGGTAGGCGGCCGGCTTCGGGCACTTCCTGCCGCGGGTATCGCTAGCCTCACGACATGCCAACTGTGGGGCGATACGCCAAGGGTGAGGCCAAGCGCGCGGAGATCAAGGCCGTCGCGCTCGCGGTGCTGGAACGCGACGGTGAGGCCGGTGCGTCGATGCGGGTGATCGCCAATGAGGCGAACATCAGCCTGGCGGGCCTGATGCACTACTTCCCCACCCGTGACGTTCTCCTGACCGAGTTGCATCGCGACGCCGATGCGAAATTCGAAGAGCGGTACCGCAATTCGGACGTCGACATCGACCCAGGTGAGGCCATGGCACAGGCGATGGTGGACAAGGCCGCCAAGCCCGGATCGGGAACGGTCTATCTGTCCCTGGCTGCGGCCGCCGCCGTCGACCCGTCCCATCCGGCCGCGGATTACCTGCGCCAACGATACGAGAGCATGCGCGCGACCATCAGCGACTACGTCCGCCGCCGGCAGGCTGCCGGCACGGTCCCCGCGCACGTCGACGCCGAGTTCGCCGCCACCGCGCTGATCGCGGCGGCGGACGGGATTCAGATCCAGTGGATGTCCGATCGATCGATCGACATGGGCGCGCACGTGCGCGCGGTGTGGGGCGCATTACTGTCCTGACCAAAACAGTGCAGTGTATGGTTTTTGGTATGAAGTGGAACCGGGTTGTCGTGGCGTCAGCCGTTGCCCTCTCCCTGGGCCTGTCCGCCTGCGGCGCAAAGCAGGACGCAAAGCAGGAGCGGACGGACACCAGTTCGTCCTGGAATCGCAACTTCTACTGGGGCACCGCGACCGCCGGCTACCAGGTGGAAGGCGACGCTCCCGACAGCAACTGGCGCCGCTACGTCGACCGCACGGCGGGCAAGCCCGTCCCGCCCGGCGCCGACGCCTTGAGCGCAGCTCCGGTGGAGCCCTACAAGCAGGCCGACGACTTCCGGCACCGCTACAAGGAGGACATCGCCAACGCGCATGCCATGGGCGTCAACACTTTTCGCTTCGGCGTCGAATGGGCGCGGGTGATGCCGCAGCCCGGCGTGTGGGACGAGAAGGAACTGGCCTACTACGACGACGTGGTCGCGACGCTGCTCGCCAACGGCATGACGCCGATGATCACGCTGATGCACTGGGTCTACCCCGGCTGGATCGCGGACCGCGGCGGCTTCCTCAACAACGTCGCCGCGTTCGACGACTTCGCCACGGCGATCACCAAACGCTACGCGGGGCAGGGCGTGCTGTGGGTGAGCATCAACGAGCCACTGGCCTTCGGCGCGATGGAACTGCGCACCGGCGCCATCAAACCTGACCAGTTCGGCACGTTCCTCGACCGCGTCGCCGACGCCCACCGCGCCGTCTACCGCGCCGCCCACGACGCCGACCCCAAGGCCAAGGTCACCACCAACGAGGCCTACATTCCGCCGGAAGTGTTGGCACAGTTCACCGGATTCGGCGTCACGGGCATCGAAGGCTCGTTCTTCGACCGCGTGCGGGACAGCCTCGACTACCTCGGCTTCGACTACTACACCGGGACGGCAGCGGACAACCCGGCGTCGGCACAGAGCATGGCGGCGCGGTGGAACATCAAATTGCAGCCCGAGGACATCTACTACGTGGCACGTCACTACGCCCAGCGGTATCCCGGCCTACCCATCTATGTCGTCGAGAACGGCATGGTCACCGACAATGCGAAACCGCGCACCGACGGCGTGACGCGATCGCAGTACCTCAGCGACACCGTGTTCTGGCTGCAGCGCGCCAAGGCCGACGGCATCCCGATCATCGGCTACAACTACTGGTCGCTGGTCGACAACTACGAGTGGGGCAGCTACCGTCCTCGCTTCGGCCTGTATTCGGTTGACGCACTCAATGATCCGACACTGCGGCGGGTACCCACCGACGCCGTCCAGACCTACACGCAGATCACCCGCGACGGCGGCACGCCGCCGGCCTACCGGCCCGTGATACCCGCGGCGAAGTGCTCGACGACCGTCGGCAAGGACAGCTGCGCCCCGCTCGACGTGAACGGCCCGACGGTCGCGCTGCGCTGAGTTCGGTCCCAACACGCGGGCCGAATTCCACGCAATGCACCCGAGATCGCCAGGTTTCCAGCAGGATCAGCAGTATGAAACTGACTGCCATGCTCGCGCTCGCCGGGTTCGCCTCGCTCACGATCGCCATCCCCAACGCGACCGCAGCGCCGTGTACCGCCAGCGGACTGGCCAGCACCGCGGGCTCGGTCCTGGCCCAGGCCGGTGCCTACCTCGACGCCCACCCGGGCGCCAACGAAGCCCTGACCAACGCGAGCTCGTCGGGCGACGCGGAAGGCGCCGTCCGGGCGTACTTCACCGCTCACCCCGGCGAGTTCTTCGACCTGAAGAACATCGCGCGGCCCCTGACGACGCTGCGCGGTCAGTGCGGTGGCATGTCGGTCTCACCGGCGCAGATGTCGGCTCTTTTCGACGCGCTGTCGTCGTGAGCCGCGGCGGCCCGGCACGTCAGCGCCAGTAGCCCTGATGCGCCTGTGCCGCTTCGTCTTCCAATAATGGCCCGATGACGGTGATCGGGCGGTAGCCGTGCAGCAGGATGTCGCGGCACGGTAGTGCGTAGCCCGCGTTCTTCGGGTCGTCGCCGGTGAACTGGAAGAGCCGGGTGTTGGACATGCCGTACACCACCCGCCCGATGCCGCTCCAGTAGGCACCGCCCGCACACATCGTGCACGGCTCGGTGCTGGCGTACAGCGTCGCCGACCGCATGCCGTCGTCGCCGAGGACGCGCCAGGCGCTGCGGACGGTGACCATCTCGGCGTGGTCGGTCGGATCACCGCCGCCGACGGACGACGTGTTGCCGTGCGCGGCCACCACGTTGCCGGCGGCATCGGCCACCAGGGCACCGTAGGGGGCGCCGCCCGCCTCGCGCGCTTGCTCGGCCAGCACGAACGTGCGCCGGAGGTGGGCCAGGTCTTGCTCGCCGGGATCGGGCTCGGCGTGGGCCGGGCCCACCGCGCCGACGCCCGCCACCGACGCGCCGAGGACCAGCCCGGCGCCGCGCAGCACGGTCCGCCTGTTCGGGTTCGGCATGGCTACTTGGTGCCGAAGATGCGGTCGCCGGCGTCGCCGAGGCCCGGCACGATGTAGCCGTGCTCGTCGAGTTCGCGGTCCAGCGCCGCGGCGTAGATCGGGACCTCGGGGTGGGCCGCTTGCATCGCCGCGACGCCTTCCGGACAGGTCAGCAGACAGACGAACTTGATGGAGCGCGGCCGATACTCCTTGAGCCGGTCGATCGCGGCCACGGCCGAGTTTCCGGTGGCGAGCATCGGATCGCACACCACGATGTCGCGCTCGTGCAACTCACTCGGCATCTTGAAGTAATACTCCACGGCGACGTGGGTTTTCGGGTCGCGATACAGACCGATATGGCCGATGCGCGCGCCGGGAACGACGCTGAGCATGCCGTCCAGAATGCCGCTGCCCGCCCGCAGGATGGAGGCGAAGACGAGCTTCTTGCCGTCGATGACCATGCCGGTGGTGGATTCCAGCGGCGTCTCGATCTCGATCTCGTGCATGGGGATGTCGCGCAGCACCTCGTAGGTCATCAGCGCGGAAATCTCGTTCAGCAGCGCGCGAAAGCCTTTGGTGGACACATCTTTCTGCCGCATCAGTGTCAGCTTGTGCTGAACCAGCGGATGGTCGACGAGATGCAGGTTACCCATGGCGCCCTCCTAGAAAACCGTGCCGTCACTGCTGATGGACAGCGGCGGGTTCCCGGCCCGCAACTGCTGCGCGAGGGTGCGCCCGGCTGCCCAGGTGCCGCCTTCGAGGACGCACGCCAGCGGCAGTGTCGCGGAGTCGAGGCCGAGCGCGGTGCGTACCAGCGGCGCAAGCTCGTCCAGCAGTGCGACGGTCAGTGCGCGCCACTCGACGACCAATTCGTCGGCCACCGACCAGGTTCGGTCCGCGGCCGCCGGATCCCGCAGGCGCAGTACCCCGGTATCGAGCAGCAGGCCGCCGTTGCGGTATTCGGGCAGGCCGGTGAGCGCATCCAGCCCGGTGACCGGCACGCCCGCCCACTCGAACGGCTCCAGCAGCGAGTAGGTCAGCCACTGCGACAGCTTGTGGAACGGCATCCACCCACGCGACAAGCCGATTCCCGGCACCGCCGGATGCGGCCAGCAGTCACCGAGCGGGATACCGCCGATGTCGTTGTCGGCCAGCCAGACCCCGGACAGGGTGTCCAGGAGCCGCACCAGGATGTCGTGCGCGTGGACTTCCGGGCCGGCCAGCACGTCGAACAGGCCGCCGGGACGCCCCTGCGGGCCGAAGACCTCGGGACGAACCTCGAGCGCAGCACCGAGCCGCCGCAGCAGCTGCACCCGGCCGCTGAGCCCGACCAGCGGATTGTCCGGCGCGGCCTGAAATGCCCGGCCGAGGGCGGCGTCGTCGATGGCGCGCAGTGCCGCGGCGTCGACCTGCCAGGGCTGAGCCGGGTCACTGGAGAACAGCCCGTCGGCGAAGGCATGCCAACTGGCCACCCCGAGTCCCTCGGACCGCGTGAAGCGTTGCCCGGTAATCGGTTCCGCATAGGCCCAGTTGGGACCGGCGCCGGCGTCGAGCAGCACGCTGACCACGGCCAGGTCGATCATCGCGCGGGCCCGGGCGGTGGGTTCCAACCCGGCCAGCTTGGCGCGCAGGTCGGCCGTGCGGTCGATGCCGCCGGCCTCGAAATGGCGCCAGCGGCTGTGATACGGGATCGCCAGATCGGGATAACGCGTGCGGGTGACGCCGCCGACGAGGTCGGCGGCCGGCGTCAGCGCGACATCGTCGACGACGAACCAGCGCGATTCCCCCGCGCGTGCCTGCTGCAGCAGGAACTCGGCGCGTTCGCGGATGGCCGCGGTACTGCGCAGAATGCCGACCGCGACGGCGCTGTCGGTGCCAGTGCCGGTGCCGATCGTCATGACGTGAGTCCGCGGCCCTTGGCGATCTTGAGCTCGTCGGCGTCGGGCACCGGTCCTGGGGTGAAGTAACCGGCGGCCGTCTTGGCGTCGATCTCGACGCGGGCATCGGCCGGGATCAGGTCGTCGGGGATGTTCACGCGTTCGACGACCTCGATTCCCGAGCCGGTGATGGCGTCGTACTTCATGTTGCTCATCGAGACCAGCCGATGGATCGTGCGGATGCCCAGCCAGTGCAGCACGTCGGGCATGAGTTCCTGGAAACGCATATCCTGAACGCCGGCAACGCATTCCGTGCGGGCGAAGTACTGGTCGGCGGTGTCGCCGCCCACCTGACGCTTGCGCGCGTTGTACACCAGGAACTTGGTGACCTCACCCAGCGCGCGACCCTCCTTGCGGGAGTAGGCCACGAGCCCCACCCCACCGCGCTGCGCACCCTGGATGCACTCTTCGATCGCGTGCGTGAGATAGGGCCGGCACGTACAGATGTCGGAGCCGAACACATCCGATCCGTTGCACTCGTCGTGGACACGGGCGGTCAACTCCACGCTCGGGTCGGCGAGGTCGCGGGCCTGGCCGAAGATGTAGAGGGTCTGCCCGCCGATGGGCGGCAGGAAGACCTCGAGGTCGCCGCGTGTGACGAGTTCGGGATACATGCCGCCGGTCTCCTCGAACAGCACGCGGCGCAGTTCCGTTTCGCTGCAACCGAATCGGGCCGCGACCCCGGGCAGGAACCAGACCGGCTCGATGGCCGCCTTGGTCACCAGCGCGGCGCCGTTGTCCAGCAGCACCCGGCCGTCGGGGCGGAGCCGGCCCTTGCCGATCGCCTCGGCGACCTCCGGGAGGATCACGTGGGCCTTGGTGATGGCGATGGTCGGCCGGATGTCGTAGCCGCTCGCCAGTTCGGCGGTGAAGGCGTCCGCGACCATGGCACCCCAGGGGTCCAGACTCACGATCGCGCCGGGATCGGACCATTGGGGGTACGGGCCGATCACGTCGGTGGGTGCGGTGTTGGTCAGATCGGCGCGGTGCGCGGGCGACAGCGCCCCCGCCGCGACCGCCAATGCCCGGTAGACGCTGTAAGACCCGCTGTGGGTGCCGATCACGTTGCGGTGTGCGCGCGTGGTCGTGGTCCCGATCACCGGGCCGCGCTCGGCGGCGGTCGCGGCGCCCCAGTGGATCGGCAGGGCGTCGGCGGCGCCGCTGTGGGACGTCAACCTGATGTGACGGGCGGAACCCCGGGGCGGGACCGCAACGGGCGACCCTGACCCTGCGTCTGACTCGATGACCATCGACATCGCTCCTTCCCGGCAAGCTCCAGTCAACCCTGAAACGGCCGGGCGTGCAGCGGTACCGCCGGACCGCCTGGCCCGGCGGGCAGATCAGTAGACGTCGCGGACGTAACGCTTGTCGGCGATCAGCTCACGTTTGTAGTCGTGTGCTGCCGACTCGGACATGCCGCCGTGGGTCTTGATGATGTTGGTGAGCGTCACGTCGACGTCCTTGGCCATGCGCGCGGCGTCGCCGCACACGTAGAAGTGGGCGCCGTCCTCGAGCCAGCGCCACAGAATCTCGCCGTGCTCGCGCATCCGGTGCTGCACGTACACCCGGCGCGCCTGGTCCCGCGAGAACGCGGTGTCCAGCCGGGTCAGCAGACCGTCAGCGGCGAAGGCCTCCAATTCGTCTTGGTAGTAATAGTTTTCGGCCCGATGCTGGTCGCCGAAGAACAGCCAGTTGCGGCCGGTGTGCCCCAGTGCCCGGCGCTCGTGCAGGAAGCCGCGGAACGGCGCGATGCCGGTGCCGGGCCCAACCATGATCATCGGGGTCAGCGCATCCTCGGGAGGCCGGAAATGCGGCGCCGACTGCAGGAACACCGGCACCGTCTCCGCCCGGTCCGCGAGGTAGGTGGACGCGACGCCGTGCCGAATGCCGCCACGGGCACCCTCGTATCGGACCACCGACACCGTCAGTTGCACCTCGTCGGGGCTCACCAACGGGCTGGACGAGATCGAGTACGAGCGTGGCGCCAGGCGCACCAACGCATCTCGCCACTCCTCGGGTTCGGCGCGGACTCTGAACTCTTCGATGAGGTCCAGGCCGGTGCGGCCGTCCAGCCAGCGGTCACGCTCTTCCCGGGGCGCCCGCAGAATCTTGGCGCGGCTGCGTTCGGCCACGAAGTTGATCAGGGTCGGCGACACCTTGCAGATGTCGTACGACGTGGTCAGGGCCTCGCGCAGAGCGGTTTCGCCGCCGTCGATCTCGATGACCTCGTCGCCCGAGAGCCCGGCCGCCGCCAGCCATGCCGAGACGGTCTCCGGGCAGTTGGCCACCACGACGCCCAGCGCGTCGCCGACGCCGTAGCTGACGTCGTGCCCGGACAGGTCGAAGCCGATCTGGCGGACTTCCTTCGCGCCACCCTTGGTCAGCAGGGTGTTGCGGCACAACGGGACCGGCAGCGGGTTGTTGCGGGTGAACGGCTTGGCAGGTGCCGCAGGTTTGGCGGGTGCGGCGGGTTTTGCGGGCGCCGTCGGCGCCAACGGGGCCGCCGCGGCCAGCTCGACGACAGCGTCGGACCAGTGTGCAAGTGGCTCGTCGTCGTACGCCTCACAGTCGGCACGGTCGAGCAGCGCCGTGGCCCCGAGTTCGGCGAAACGGCTGTCCAGGGCTTTGGCGTAGCCACAGAAGTTCTCGTACGCCCGGTCACCGATTCCGAGTACCGAGTACCGCACCCCGGAAAGGTCCGGCGCGTCGGCGGCGCTCAGGCGAGCCCAGAAGTCCGCCCCGTTGTCGGGTGGCCCGCCGTCCCCGAAAGTGCTTGTCACGACCAGGACTTCGCTCGCGGCAGCGACGTCGTCCAGCGCGGTGTCGTCCAGCGCCTGCAGCCGGGACCCGGCGATCTTGGCGGCCAGTCCGGCGGCGAACTCCTCCGCGGTGCCGGTCTGCGACGCCCACAAGACCAACGGCCCCGGGGACTCCGGCTGCACAGCGCCGGCGACAACGGGACCCGAGACGCTGTGCGCACCGGCCAGCGCCCCGTCGACCCACAGTCGCACCACGGAGCTGACGGGCGCCGCTGCCGGCAGGACGGGGACCCCGGTGGTGTGCTCGATGCCACTGAAAAAGCCTGACAGGTAAATCTTTTCGGTGTCGTTGAGTGCGGGCGGACCGGCCAGACCGAGTGCGGCGGCCAGCGGATGGGTGCCGGCACCCGTGTGTGCGCCGAGTGGCGCGACGACAGGCTCGGTCACGACCGGCGCCAATCGCACCGCGCACACCTTGAATTCGGGCTGCAGCGAGTCGGGGTCCACCGCATCGTTGGTGACGGCGTTGATCGTGAGCCGGTCACCCTGCTGGTCGTTCCAGTGGAACGGCGCGAAGCAGTTCCCCGGCCGCACGCGGTCGGTCAGGACGGCCGGCAGGACCGCCGTGCCGCGACGCGACGAAACTTCGACGGATGCGCCGTCGACAATTCCGAGGTCGCTCGCGTCGGCGGGATGAATCTCGATGAACGGTTTCCCGGTGAGCTTGTTGAGCTTCTCGACCCTGCCGGTCTTGGTCATGGTGTGCCACTGGTGTTGCAGCCGACCGGTGTTCAGCACCAACGGGAATTCGTCGTCGGGCAGTTCCCTGGCGTCCAGGTGCGGGCGGGCGTGGAACACCGCCCGGCGCGAGGGCGTCGGAAACGCCAGTCGCGGCCGGTGCCCGTCCGCGCCGACGAACCGGTCCTGGCTCACGCCGTCGTTGAGATAGCGGATCGGGTTCCGGTCGCCGCTGTCCGGCGGGCACGGCCACTGCAGTGGGGTCTCGCGCAGCCGCTCGTAGGTGACGCCACTGAGGTCGTATCCCGTCCGCCGGTTGGTGAACTGGCGGATTTCGGCGAATACGTCCTCGCTGGACTTGTAGCCGAATTCGTCGCCGAAGCCCATGTGCCGGGCGACATTGCAGATCAGCTCCCAGTCGGGCCGCGCGTCACCGGCGGCGGGGATGCTCTGCTGCAGCAGGGTCAGGTTGCGTTCGGAGTTGATCATGACGCCGTCGGCTTCGGCCCACAGCGTCGCGGGCAGCACGATGTCGGCGTAGGCGTTGGTCGCGGTGTCCTGGTAGGTGTCTTGGGTGATGACCAGCTCGGCGGCCTGCAACCCGTCGATGACGGTCTGCCGATTGGCCACGGAGGCAACGGGATTGGTGCAGATGATCCAGACGGCCTTGATGTCACCGGTGCCCAGCTGCCGGAACATCTCGATCGTGCCGGGGCCGACGTCGGTGCGGATGGTGCCGGGCTCCAGCTCCCACTGCTCTTCGACGAAGGCCCGGTCGTCGGCCGACGTCACCGCACGCTGCCCGGGCAGACCCGGTCCCATGTAACCCATTTCGCGGCCGCCCATGGCGTTGGGCTGCCCCGTCAGGGACATCGGGCCGCTGCCGGTGCGGCAGATGGCGCCGGTGGCCAGGTGCAGGTTGCAGATGGCGTTGGTGTTCCAGGTGCCGTGCGTGCTCTGGTTCAGGCCCATGGTCCAGCACGACATCCACTCCCCTGCCTCGGCGATCATCTGGGCGGCGCGCCAGATGTCGGCTTCGGGGATTCCGGTGATCGCGGCGACCTGCGCCGGCGGATAGTCGGCGAGGAACGCGGGCATGGTCTCCCAGCCCTCGGTGTGCTCGGCGATGAATTCGTGGTCTATGGCACCGTTTTCGACCAGCAGGTGCAGCAGGCCGTTGAGCAGCGCCAGGTCGGTACCGGGTTTGATCTGCAGGAACAGATCGGCCTTGTCGGCGGTGGCGTTGCGGCGCGGGTCGACGACGATCAGCTTGGCGCCCTTGGCAATCCGGTCGGCCATGCGCAGGAACAGGATCGGGTGGCAGTCGGCCATGTTGGCGCCGATCACGAAAAACAGGTCGGCCGAATCGAAATCGGCGTACGACCCGGGTGGGCCGTCGGCGCCGAGCGACTGCTTGAAACCGGTACCTGCGCTCGCCATGCACAGCCGGGAGTTGGATTCGATGTGCACGGTGCGGATGAAGCCCTTGGCCAGTTTGTTCGCCAGGTACTGGGCCTCGAGGGTCATCTGGCCCGAAACGTACAGCGCCACAGCGTCGGGGCCGTGTTCGTCGATGATGGCGCGCAGCCGGCGGCCGGCTTCGGCGGTGGCGTCGTCGGTGGTGACGCTGACCATCTCGCCGTTGCGCCGCACCTGCGCGGTGGTGAGCCGGCCCTCGTCGGCATGCATCAGGTCGGCGTGCGTGGCGCCCTTGGTGCACAACCGCCCGAAGTTGGTGGGGTGCAGGCGGTCCCCGGACACGCGTGCGATGACGGGCAGCCCGGTGCCGGCGTCGGCCCGCGTCTCGACCGAAATGCCGCAACCGACACCGCAGTAGGAGCACGCGGTACGCGTGGTGTGTGCTCCCGGGGCGGTCATGACTCAGTTGTACGGGCCGCCGATGCCGCAACCGTTGCGCGACCATGTACTGCACATCAACCCGAGCTCACCTGGCCGTCCGGGCATGGTGCGCAACATGTTTCACGCCGGAATCACGATGGAAACCTGCCGGAAATCTGTGAGCTGCGTTACGCGCTGTCGGGCGACCAGCCCGGGCCACGGAACGTGTGTCCGAAGCGCTGCTTCCACGTCTTGGTCGCGCGCACATCTTGCCAGATCGCGGTGTATTCGTGGGTGGCAACCCGCAGCGGGTTGAACGTCTTGATGTTCTTGGTCAGACCGTAGACCACACGCTCGCCCTCAGGGCGGAAACTGCCGAACAGCCGGTCCCAGATGATCAGGATGCCACCGTAGTTGGTGTCCAGGTACTGGTCATTGGAACCGTGGTGCACGCGGTGATGCGACGGCGTGTTCATCACGAATTCGATGGGCCGCCACAGCTTTCCGACCCGCTCGGTGTGGATGAAGAACTGGTACAGCAGACTGACCGACTGCTGCAGCAGGATCATCCACGGCGCGAAGCCGAGAAATGCCAACGGCAACCAGAACGGCAGCGCCGTGAACGGCGTCCACGTCTGCCGCAGTGCGGTCGACAGGTTGTAGTGCTCGCTGGAGTGGTGCACGACGTGGCTGGCCCAGAACAGCCGGATCGTGTGGTGCGTCCGGTGATACCAGTAGTAGACGAAGTCGTCGGCGACGAACAGCGCGATCCAGGTCAGCGGATTGTCGGCGGGCAGATGTACCGGCGCCACCAGGTACGCCGCGCTCAGCGCCGCCAGGACCACCAGCTTCCAGCCGATGTTGATGATGACGTTGCCGATGCCCATCGTGAGACTCGTTCGGGAATCCCGGAATTCGTATCCGACCTCGTCGTCGTCCGGCAGGAAGCGGAAGGACAGCGCCTCGAGCACCAGACAGAGCACGAACACCGGCACGGCATGCAAGATCAGATCGAACATGGGCAATGACTCCTACTGCTGAGCGGAAAGGATTTCGACGACCCGGCCCAGCAGGTCGTCGGCCACGCGGTGAGCGGCGTCGGCGTCGCGCGCAACGAGGTGCCCGGCCAGCGTGATGTGGGCGTCGCGGTCGGCCAGTTCGGCGGACGTACCGAGGTCGGCGATCGAGCCGAAGCCGATGTCGGCGAACGCCGCGACCAGCGTGTTGAGCGCCAGCCGGTAGGCCAGGTTGCCGCTGCCGTCGACGATCGCGGTCCAGAACGTCAGGTCAGCGGCGATCGATTCGTCGGTGTGCTGCGCCGGGTAGGCCGCAGCGGCATCGGCGATGACCGCCAGCTGCTCGTCGGAGGCGTTCCTCGCGCACAGCCGGGCCGCGTCGGCTCCGACAGAGCGGCGCATCACCATGATGTCGCAGGCGATCTGCAGCGCCGGCACGGCGCCGGTGGCGGCGAGGGTGCTGAGAACGTCCAGGCCGGCCGTCTGCCGCCAGTCCTGGACCCTGGTCTTGCCGCCGTGACTGATCCGCACCAGCCGGGCCTGCTGTAGCCGTTTGAGTGCTTCCCGGATGGCGTGCCGGTTCACCGCGAAGGCCAGGGCCAGCTCGCGCTCGGACGGCAGTGCGTCGTCGACCGCGACGCGACCGGACAGGATCTCGTCGACGAGGTGCGCGAAGACCGAGTCACTGACCGCGGACCGCGTGACGGGTGCGATGTCCATGGGGTCAATGATCAGGGTCGCCGCGACTACTGGTCAACTGGTTGGACCAGTTATCTGGATCACAAACTTCCCTGCCCCGAACAACGAAATGCCCCGCGGGAAACTCCCGCGGGGCATTTCGGCCAACTGGCCAGAAGCCGGCTACGTTGCCGGAACGAAATCCCGGCCGACGTGCTCGCCCGTCGCCGCACGCAGGTGCGGCTGACGCAGGAACACGAACCAGGTGACGACACCACACACCACGTAGAAGGCGAGGAACACCCAGAATGCGGTGGTCGCGGAGTGCGCTGGCCCGGCGTAGGACGCCCGGAGCACGATGTTGACGAGCACGCCACCGAACGCGCCGACCGCACCGGCGAAGCCGATCAGTGCGCCGGACATGCTGCGCGACCACAGGGTCTTCTCCGCAGCACCCAACTCGTCCTTGCTCTGCGCCTTGGCTTCGAAGATCGACGGGATCATCTTGTAGGTCGACCCGTTGCCGAGGCCGGTCAGGATGAACAGCACCATGAAGGCCGTGATGTAGACAGCCATCTGCGCACCCGTCGCCGGACCCTTGGTGGCGTCGTCCCACATGCCGGCGCTGACCAGGACTGCGGTGATGGCCGTCATCGCCGTGAAGACGTACAGCGTGATCTTGCCGCCACCGATCTTGTCGGCGAGCTTGCCGCCGAACGGACGCGAGATCGAGCCCAGCAGCGGGCCCAGGAAGGCGATCCACGCGGTGTGGATGGAGGCGTCGAAGTTGGCCTTGGCCAGCTCCTTGGCGGCTTCCTTGGGCAGCTTGGCCACCGACGCGACGTGGTACTTCTCCAGCAGCGGCGCGACGTCCTGTGCGGTGAAGTTGATGTTCAGAATCTGGGTGAACGCGAAGCTGAACCCGATGAACGAACCGAACGTACCGATGTAGAGGAAGCACATCACCCACGAGTTGCGGAACTTCATGGCCTCGACCATCGCCGAGAGGTTCGACTTCTGGCCCTGGATGTTGTCCATGAACAACGCGGCACCGAGGGCCGCGGCGGCCAGCAAGACCAGATAGATGGCGCAGACCACCTCGGGACGACGGTTGCCGAGCGTGGCGATGGTGACCAGGCCGATGATCTGGATGACCGGCACACCGATGTTGCCGCCGCCGGCGTTCAGGCCCAGCGCCCAGCCCTTCAACCGCTGCGGGTAGAAGGCGTTGATGTTCGTCATCGACGACGCGAAGTTACCGCCACCGAAACCGGCGACCGCCGCGACGATCAGGAACGTCGTGTACGACGTACCCGGATGCATCATGAAGTACATGGTCAGCCCACACGGGATGGCCAGCATCAGGGCGCTGAAGATCGTGAAGTTACGGCCACCGAACCGGGCCGGTCCGATGGTGTAAGGGATGCGCATGAACGACCCGACCGCGATCGGGACGGCGCCGAGGACGAACTTGCCCAGGGCATCGATGCCGTAGACGGCCTGCGGCATGAACAGCACCATCACCGACCAGATGCTCCACACCGAGAAGCCGACATGCTCGGCGAAGATCGACCAGATCAAGTTCCGCTTGGCGATGTTCTTATTGCCCGCGTCCCACGCAGCAACATCCTCAGCATCCCAGTGCTCGATGTCGCGGTTTCGACTCAACAGACTCACAAAGCCTCCCAGGTAGGAAATTGGTTGGCTACATATGTACGGGCGCGCGATGCCGCGGCTGTTGCCCTTCGGTGTCAGCAAAGTCAATAGGCACTCACTTGGAGGGCCCTGTGGTTCGTGACCGCCATGATTCACAGCCGTCGTATCGACGCAACAAGCACGAAATAAGCGGGGCGCGAGAGTTCGGGCGGGCGCATGCGGCCGACGGCGGTGCCGATCAGGTGGTCGATGCCGGATGCGGGGCCGAGGAGTACGTGACTTCAGTCGTGGTGGCGATCCGCGGCGGTTGTTGAAGTCAGGGACGTCTGACGGCCAGAACTGGTACCTGGCTTCGCGCACAACACCTCACGTGCCTGGCGATTGAAGCCATGTACTTCTCCGGCCGGGTGGAGAAAAAGAGCACCGCCGCGACGGGGAGTCCGTCGCGGCGGTGGCATCAGTATGAAATTGAGAGCGCCGGGGGCTCAGGCCTTCTTGGCCTCGTCTTCGTCTGCCTTGGCTTCTTCGTCTGCCTCGGCTTCCTCGGCGCCCGCTTCCTCAGGCTCGTCGGTTTCCTCGGCAGCGTCAGCGGCCTCGGACTCCGCCGATTCCGTGTCGGTCGTGATGACGGTCGCCGCTTCGGTCTCGGGCTCGTCGGAATCAGAGCTTTCGGCCTCGGCCTCTTGGGGCTCGTCAGACGCCTCGTCTTCTGAAACCTTCTCGGCCACAACCGTTTCGGGCTCGTCGGCCGGGTAGTCCTCGACAGGCTCCGCGGCGGCTTCTTCCTCCGCCGCGGCTTCCTCGCCGGCCTCGGTGGCCAGCGCGTCGTCGACGTCGGGGGCGGACTCGGCCGCCGCACCGCCGCGCGAGCGTTCGCGCAGTGCGTCGACGATGAGCAGCAGCACCCCGATGACGCTGGCGCCGATACACACCCAGGCGATCAGCTCATTGCTCGTGACAATCGCGGTCACCAGCGCGGTCAGCCCGATGAGGGCAAGGACCAGGGCAATGATCAGCATTGGTCAGCCGTCAGCTGTTGCCCCGGTTGAACTGGCCGAAGCCAGCACCCTCGCCACCGGCCGCCGAATCCGCCGGAGCGGCAGAGCCGCGCTGGCCGAGCTCCTCGAGCTGGGACTCCAGGTAGGTCTTGAGACGGGTGCGGTACTCGCGCTCGAACGTGCGCAGCTGCTCGAGGCGGCCTTCCAGCACCGTGCGCTGCTGGTTGATGTTGCCCATGATCTCGGTGTGCTTGCGCTCGGCGTCGGCCTGCAGGGCGTCGGCCTTGTCCTGGGCCTGACGCAGCTGGGCCTCCGAACGGGTCTGCGCGTCCGCCAGCATGGCCTCGGCGCGCGCCTTGGCGTCGGCGACCGTGGTCTCGGCAGTGCGCTTGGCGTCGCTGACCAGGGCATCGGCCTGCGCCCGGGCGTCGGCGAGGGTCTTGTCGGCCTCGGCCTTGGCCGAACTGGTGAGACGGTCGGCGGTGTCCTGGGCCAGGCTCAGCACCTTGGCCGCGCGGACGTGGTGGTCCTCGCCGACCGGCGCGGCGACAGGAGCGGCCGCCGGCGCGGGCGCCGCGACGGGCTCGGGCTCCGGCGCAGGCGGGGTGAAGACCGGAGCCGCCACCGGCTGGCCGGTGCGGGCGGACTGGAGCTCGGCGTCGAGCTCGGCGACCCGCTGCCGCAGATCGCTGTTCTCTTCGATCAGCCGAGTCAGCTCGGTCTCGACGAGATCGAGGAATGCATCGACCTCATCCTCGTTATAACCGCGCTTGCCAATCGGCGGCTTGCTGAATGCGACGTTGTGGACGTCAGCCGGAGTTAGCGGCATCTTCTGCCCCCTTGCAGTCTGGACCGTCAATCGGTGTCAAAGTGTAGAGCGATCAAAGTGTAGAGCGATCGTGGAGTAACTGGCGTCCATCCTGTCACAGCAGACCCGTCGGTTGCAGGCGAGGTCCGGAATTAAGAACGAATTTCAATGTTTCATTGGAATTCGGCAACGCGGCCCGACGCGCGGCGCGAATTGACCAAAACGAAAGAAGCGCATTAATTACATAAATGTAATTAATGCGCTTCTGCAGGTCAGGGGAACGTCGCGCTCAGGCCCCCACCTGATCGAACGACAGCCGCATGCCGATGAACACCACCATGAGCAGCACCACGATGGACAGGTCGACCCGGACCGGCCCGATGGTCAGCGGAGGGATCAAGCGCCGCAACAGCTTCACCGGAGGATCGGTCACCGTCATGATCGCCTCGAGGATCACCACGGTCAGTCCCCTCGGCTGCCAGTCCCGGCTGAATCCGCGGATGAACTCCACCACCACGCGGGCGATCAACAGCAGCCAGAAGACGAACAGCGCAAAACCCAGAATGTCGAAGAACAGGGTCAATGCAACAGACCTCACTAGCGCGGGAAAAGCGCCGACTGCTGTCGGCGCTTGGGAGCGAGCCTACCTAACGCAGACCCCTCCGGCCGGGGGCCGAAGGGGTCTTGCGTGAAGCTGCGCAGGTGTTACTGGTAGCTGTAGAAGCCCGCCTCGGCGATGCGGCGACGCTCCTCGGCGCTGACGTCGACGTCGGCCGGCGACAGCAGGAACACCTTGGTGGCGACCTTGTCGAACGAGCCGCGCAGCGCGAAGGCCAGGCCGGCGGCGAAGTCGACGAGGCGCTTGGCGTCGGCGTTGTCCATCGACACCAGGTCCATGATCACCGGGGTGCCGTCACGGAAGCGCTCACCGATGGTGCGGGCCTCGCTGTAATCCTTGGGACGCAGGGTCGTGATCTTGGCGAGGGCGCTGCCGGCCTCGAACAGCTCGGCCATGCGGCGGGGCTCCATGGCGACGGCACCACGGGTGGCACCACGCAGGGTGTTGAAGCGCGGACGCTCGAACTCGCGCGGGCCGCGCGCCGGCATCTCGTCGTAGCCACCGCGGTAACCCATTGGGGCACTTTCGTATTCGCGGCCCATGCGGTCGTCGTAGCCGCGCGGCTCACCACGGCCGTAGTCGTCGTCCTCGAAACGCTCGTCGCGGGGGCGGCGCGGCGCCTGGTAGGCGCGCGATGGACGGTCTTCGTCGTCGTAGTACTCGTCGTCGTAGTCGTCCATCGGCGCCATACCGAAGTAGGCCTTGACCTTGTGCAGTGTGCTCATCGGATGCCCCTAGCTAAGAATGTGGTGTCTGGTGACTGTGATGTAAGTGTGACTGGAGTGACTACTCATGGTGACGTTAGAGGACGCGGTCCCATTAACGCGGTACCGACACGCACACACGTTGACCCGTGTCGCACCGCGATTTCCAGGTCGTTGGACATGCCCGCGGAGAGCCCCAGCCGGTGGGGGTATTGCGTTTGGACCCTGAGCAATTCAGCCTCCAGCCGCGCAAACTCCGCCTCGGCGTCGCTGGTCAGCGGCGGGATCGCCATCAGGCCCGCCAAACCCAGGCCCGGGGCCGCGTGCGCGGCCGCGCACAGATCGTCCACCAGATCGGGCCGGTCCACCGGGACGCCGCCGCGCGCCGGATCGCCGTCCAGACTGACCTGGATGTAGACCTGCAGGGGCTCGGACCTGCGGCCTTGGTCCAGCGCCTCGACCGCGCCGCGGGACAACGCCGCGATCAACGGCCCGGTATCGACCGAATGCGCCACCGCCGCCCAGCGCGCCACGGCCCGCGCCTTGTTGCGTTGAATTCGGCCGATCATGTGCCATCGAATTGCATTGTTCGACTCTATGTTCGATGACGCATCCAACAATTCGCCCGGCGCTGTGATCAATTTCTTGTCCGACAAGACGCCCGACACCTCATCGACTTTGCCTGAGGCTTCCTGCTCCCGGGATTCACCGAATGCCCGGCAGCCCAATCCGAACAGCGCAACAACATCACTCGCCGGAAAGAATTTGGTCACCGGAAGAAATTCGATGTCGGCCCGATCCCGGCCGGCGGCTGCCGCGGCAGCGTCGATCCGCTCCTGAATCCGGGCCAGCGACGCGGCCAGTTCGGCCTCGCGCGGCGTGCTGGTCATTCCATCCACACCACCGACGCCAGCCGCCCGGTCGGGGCGCCACGTCGGTGGCTGAAGAGATTCGGATCGTCGACCGTGCAGCGCGGGTCGATGTCGATGGCCTCGATACCCAAGCCGGCCAACTGCTTGGCGATGCCGGCCCGCAGGTCCAGACCCACCGTGCCGCGGGCGGTCGTGGTGATGCTGCCCGGCAGCACCGCCTCGACGTCGTCGGCCATCTCGTAGGGCACCTCATAATTGCGGCCGCTGACCGCCGGACCGAGCAGCACCGAGATGTCCTGCACCTGCGCACCGAGTTTCTGCATCGCCTCGACCGTGCGCAGCACCACGCCCTTCTGCGCGCCGACCCGTCCGGCATGCACGGCGCCCACCACACCGGCGCGCGCATCACCCAACAGGACCGGCACACAGTCGGCCGTGATCACCGCGAGCGGAAGCCGCGGTGTCGCGGTGACCAGGGCGTCGGTGTTGTCGTAGGCTCCCCCGGCTCCAGTTCCAGGGCCCTCGACAACTTCGACATGGTCACCGTGCACCTGGTTCATCCACACCAGCGGGCCGTGCCCGATGGCCTCGGCCAGCCGAGTCCGGTTGGCCGCCACGGCCTTTGGATCGTCGCCGACGTGGTCACCCAGGTTGAACGTGTCGAACGGGGCCTTCGAGACCCCGCCCGCACGCGTCGTAGTCACTCTGCGGATACGGAACGTCACGATGACAAATTTATCCGGCGTATCCGCGCCACTCGGTCACCGTCAGTGCTTCATGAACGGCGGCACGTCGACGTCGTCATCGTCGTCGCCGCGGCCGCCGACGCTCACCGTCACACCGTTGGTCGCCGCCGGGACGGTACCCGGGTCGGCGTTGAAGGCACCGACCTTGCCGGCGCTCGCCGTGCCGAAGGTCTGCGCCCGGTGCGCGCCACCGGCAGCAGCCGGCGTCGCCGTCGCACCCGGCACCGCCGAGGTGACGGGCTTACGACTCTGACCCGCGGTGTCGAACCCGGCCGCGATGACCGTGACCCGGACCTCGTCGCCCAGCGAATCGTCGATGACGGTTCCGAAGATGATGTTGGCCTCGGGGTGCGCGGCGTCCTGCACCAGCGACGCGGCCTCGTTGATCTCGAACAGACCGAGGTCGCTACCGCCGGCCACCGACATCAGCACGCCCTGGGCGCCGTCCATCGACGCCTCCAGCAGCGGCGAGTTGATGGCGATCTCGGCGGCCTTGAGCGCACGACCGTCACCGCGGGCCGAACCGATACCCATCAACGCCGTGCCGGCACTGCTCATGACGCCCTTGACGTCGGCGAAGTCGACGTTGATCAGGCCGGGCGTGGTGATCAGGTCGGTGATGCCCTGCACACCGTTGAGCAGCACCTCGTCAGCGCTGCGGAACGCGTCCATCAGCGAGACGGCGGCGTCGCCCATCTGCAGCAGGCGGTCGTTGGGGATGACGATCAGGGTGTCGCAGCTCTCGCGCAGTGCCTGGATGCCCAGCTCGGCCTGGTTCGAGCGGCGCTTGCCCTCGAACGAGAACGGGCGGGTCACCACACCGACGGTCAGCGCGCCGAGCTTGCGGGCGATGCCGGCGACGACGGGCGCGCCACCGGTGCCGGTGCCACCACCCTCGCCGGCGGTGACGAACACCATGTCGGCGCCGCGCAGCAGCTCTTCGATCTCGTCCTTGGCGTCCTCGGCGGCCTTGCGTCCCACCTCGGGGTCGGCGCCGGCACCCAGGCCACGGGTCGAGTCGCGACCGACATCGAGCTTGACGTCTGCCTCACTGAGCAGCAGCGCCTGCGCGTCGGTGTTGATCGCGATGAACTCGACGCCGCGAAGGCCCTGTTCGATCATGCGGTTGACGGCGTTGACGCCGCCGCCGCCGACACCGATCACCTTGATGACGGCGAGGTAGTTATGCGGGGGTGTCATCTGACGTCTTCCTCCCTGGCTCGGTTTGTCCTGAGCAAAACTTCTCGAATCAAAACCCTAAACCTCAACCATAGGGTTAGAGTTATGTCAAGTTGTTCCGCGCAAACAGAACGGTAGGGTGCGGCCGCGCCGCAGCCGTGCAGGCGCGCCGAGAGTTCACGCGATTTTTCTCGGCCCGGACGAGCACAGCGACGGGAAGTCGATGAGCTACTTCACAGTGGGCAGGTCGGGACTGGACACGTCATAGGTGTGCCCCGGCTGCGTGAGCAGCGCGCCCAGCTTGAGCGCCTTCTCCTCCGTGCGGTCGGTGGTCCCCCAGATGACCTCACGACCGTCGTTCAGCGTCAGCGTGACGGCGGCAACCGACGGCGCCCCAACCCGCGCGACCTGGCTGAACACCTCAGGACGCAGCGACAACAAAACCTCGAGGGCCGCCAGCGTCGCCGGATCCTTCGGCCCCGGATTGTCGGCATCGAGGTACGGCAGTCCCTGCGGCGGCGGCTCGGTCGCGAAATCCACCCCGTCGCGGTCGAACAGGTGCGGACCGTCCGGATACTCCTTGGCCGCCACCGGGACCCGCTCGGCCACCGTGATCCGCAGCGTGGACGGGTACTCCCGCTGCACCCTGGCGCTGGCCACCCGCCGGATCGTGGCGACCCGTTCGGCCACCGCGTCGGTGTTGACCTGCAGCAGCGGCGTGTCCGGTTTGACCGCGGCGGCCGCCTTCACCTCGTCTTCGGTGAGGCTCGCCAGACCGGTCACCACGGTGTGCCGGACCGCCATGATCGGCGTGAAGTACAGCACCAGACCCAGCGTGACGGCGACGACGGCCGTCACCGCCGACCACAGCAACATCTTCAGTCCACGGATGACACCGCGCGTGGGCGCCTTCGGCTGCTCGGACAGGCCCGCCGCCCGGCGCCGGGCCTCCTGACGCGCCTGCTCCAGGGCCCTGGCCCGCTCCAGCGCGATGCGGCGTTCCTCCCGCTCCCGCCGGGCACGGCGACGGGGCCCCTCGTAGTCGGGTGACGCGGGATCGGCCGACGCGGCGTCCGGCGCCGCCTCGTCCGCGGGCGCTTCTGCCGCCGCGTCCGGCGCCACCTCCGCCGCGACCTCGCCCGGCACCGTGTCGTCCTGCGCCGCAATAGGTTCGGCAGCCGGCTCCCCCGAGCCGTCCTCCACGGTCACGGCGTGGGCCGTCCCGGAGCTGCGCGGTTTGCCTTGATCTCCAGCGCGGTCAGGATCTCGCGGCCCAGCAGCGTGACATCGCCGGCGCCCATGGTGACGATGACGTCACCGGGACCGGCCTTGGCCGCCACCTGCTCGGCGACCGCGGAGAAGTCCGGCACGTAATGCACCGGGGCCGAGACGTGTTCGACGATGCTCGCGCCGCTGACGCCGGCCAGCGGGGCCTCCCGCGCGGCATACACGTCGAGGACGAACACCTCGTCGGCACGATCCAGCGCCTGGCCGAACTCCTTCGCGAAAGTCTGTGTGCGCGAATACAGGTGGGGCTGGAACACCACGATGGAGCGCGACGTGCCGGCCACCGCCCGCAACGCCTCGAGCGTCGCCCGGACCTCGGTGGGATGGTGCGCGTAGTCGTCGAAAACCCGGACGCCGTAAGCGGTTCCGACCGCCTCGAAGCGGCGCCGCACGCCTTCGAACCCGGTGAGACCGTCGAGCACGGCCTCCGGATCCGCGCCGACCTCGCGGGCCGCCAACAGCGCGGCCAGCGCGTTGAGCGCCATGTGCTTGCCCGGCACCGACAGCCGCATGCCCCGGCGGTGCGGCTCGCCCGCCAGTTGGATGGCGGCCACGCCGCCGGTGCCCTGCTGCTGCCAGGTCAGCAGCGTGGCTTCCAGATCCGTGCGCTGCGCACTACCCATGCCGTACCGCAGCACGCGAACGCCGCGCTCCACCGACCGCTGGGCCAGCGCCTCGGCGCCCGGGTCGTCGGCGCACACCACCAGCGCGCCCCCGGGACGCAGCCGGGCCACGAAGTCGTCGAACACCGCGGTGTAGGCCTCGACGCTGCCGAAGTGGTCCAGGTGGTCGGCCTCGATGTTGGTCACCACCGCCACGTCGGGCGTGTATTCGAGCAGCGAGCCGTCGCTCTCGTCGGCCTCGGCGACAAAACAGTCGCCGCTGCCGTGGTGCGCGTTGGTGCCGGCCTCACCCAGGTCGCCACCGACGGCGAACGACGGGTCAAAACCATTGTGCTGCAACGCCACAATGACCATCGACGTCGTCGTGGTCTTGCCATGCGTGCCGGTCACCAGCACCGAGCGGTAGCCGTCCATGAGCTTGGCGAGCACGACCGGGCGCATGATCACCGGGATGCCGCGCCGGTGGGCCTCCACCAGCTCAGGGTTGTCCCTGGGGATGGCGGCGTGCGTGCTGACCACGACGGTCGGACCACCCGGCAGCATGTCCAGCGACGACGCGTCGTGCCCGATCCGGATCTCGGCCCCGCGGGCCCGCAGCGCCGCGACACCACGGGATTCCTTGGCGTCCGAACCGGACACCTGGCCGCCGCGGTCCAGCAGAATCCGGGCGATGCCGGACATCCCGGCACCGCCGATACCGACCATGTGCACCCGGGCCAGCTCGGGTGGCAGCTCCCGCGCCGTCACCGGGCATCCGATCCGGCCGCGACGCCCGCGACTTCCAGGGCGATCTGCGCCACCCGCCGGGCCGCGTCACGGTGGCCGGCCAGCGCGGCCGCCGTCGTCATCTGATCCAGTGCGGCGGTGTCGCGCATCAAGTTTCCGATCCGTTCGGTGACGAAGTCCGGGGTCAGCTCGGCGTCGTCGACCAGCAGGCCGCCGCCGGCGTCGACCACCGGGAGTGCGTTGAGTCGTTGCTCGCCGTTGCCGATCGGCAGCGGCACGTAGACCGCGGGCAGACCGACGGCACTGACCTCGGCGACGGTCATGGCGCCGGACCGGCAGATGGCCAGATCGGCAGCCGCATAAGCCAAATCCATGCGGTCGAGGTACGGCACCCCGACATACGGCGGCGCGCCCGGCGCCGGCTCCGGCAGCTCGAGGGTGTTCTTGCGGCCGTAGGCGTGCAGGACCGAAACACCTTGCGCGGCGAGGCTTTTCGCCGCACCGGAAACGGCGCGGTTGAGCGACTGCGCGCCCTGGGAGCCGCCGAACACCAGCAGCACGCGGGCGTCGTCGGCGAATCCGAAGAACTCGCGGGCCTGCGCGCGCAACGCGGCCCGGTCGAGCGAGGTGATGGACTCGCGCACCGGGATGCCGACGACCTCGCCGCCCTTGAGACCCGAATCCGGTACCGCGGCCAGCACCCGGCGCGCCGAGCGGGCGCCGACCTTGTTGGCCCAGCCCGCGCTGGCGTTGGCCTCGTGCACCACGACCGGGACGGTGCGGCGCCGGCGCAGTCCCCCACCGCGGGCGGCGAGGTAGGCCGGCAGCGAGACGTAGCCGCCGAAGCCCACGACGACGTCGGCCTGGACGGCGTCGAGGACGTCGCGGGTCTCACGCACCGCGGCGCGAACCCGCAGCGGCAGCCGCGCCAGGTCGGCAGAAGGTTTGCGCGGCAACGGAACCGGCGTGATCAACTCGAGGTCGTAGCCACGTTCGGGAACCAGCCGGGTCTCCAGCCCGCGGGCCGTGCCGAGGGCGGTGATCCGGACATCGGGCCGCAGCGCCACCAGTGCGTCGGCGACCGCCATCGCGGGTTCGATGTGACCTGCGGTGCCGCCTCCGGCCAGAACCACCGAGATGCGGGGCCCTCCCCCGTCGCTCCGGCCCGAACTCACACTCACCCGTACCGCTGACCTTCCAATGTGCGGACCCGCGGGTCCGACCGGCGCGGGTCACGTCTTTGTTGACCCTTGAGGTCACCATTTTGCCTTGCACGCCGTCCGGCACCGTCGGCCGGTACGGGGTTTCGGCGGGCGCGGTCCGACCGCCGGTCCGGTTCCTCGGTGCGTCGCGTGCGCCGCGGGGCGTCGGTCCGGCGCTGCCGGCCCGGCGGCTCCTGCCGGGTGGCCTGCCGGGTGGGGCGGGCAGCCTTGGCGGGCTTTGCCGGCTTGGTGGGTTTGGCCTGCCGGGCGGCAGGCTTGCGGACCGGCTTGTCGCCGCGGCCACGCAGCCGGTCCCGGGCCGAGTCCAGCGTGGTCGGCGAATACGGCACGGGCGGCGGCAACCGCAGGATCCGGTTCATCCGGTCGTCGCGGCCGGCGCGCAACGCGGCCACCGCCTCGGGCTCGTGGCGCGCCGCATTGGCGATCAGGCCGATCAGCAGAAGCGTTGTGGCCGTTGCGGTTCCACCGGCGGAGATGAGCGGCAGCTGGATACCCGTGACCGGCAGCAGGCCGAGCACGTAGCCGACGTTGATGAACACCTGGCCGACCACCCACAGCGTGGTGGTGGCGGTCAGCAGCCGCAGGAACGGGTCGACCGACCGGCGGGCGATGCGCATACCGGTGTAGGCGAACAGGCCGAACAGCGCCAGCAGGCCCGCGGCGCCGATGAAGCCGAGTTCCTCACCGATGATGGCGAAGATGAAGTCGTTGTGCGCGTTCGGCAGGTAGTTGAACTTCGCGGTGCCCTGCCCCAGCCCGTCACCGAACATGCCGCCGTTGGCCAGCGCGTACTTGGCCTGCCGCGACTGATAACCGATGCCCTGCAGGTCGGAGTCGGGGTCCAGCCACGCCCGCACGCGGTCGGAGCGGTAGCCGGCCGAGACCGCCATGATCGCGGCCGCACCGATGCACAGGACCAGGGAGCTCAGGAAGATCCGCAGTGACAGACCGGCGTACCAGAGCAGGCCGAGCAGCACGATGCTCACCGACACCGTCTGCCCGAGGTCGGGCTCGGCCACGATCAGGCCCAGCGCCAGCACCGCCGCGGGGACCAGCGGGAACAGCAGTTCTTTCCAGCCGGCGTGCTGCATGCGGCGGGTCGCCAGCAGGTGCGAACCCCAGATCGCGAAGGCGATCTTGGTCAGCTCGGACGGCTGCATCGAGAAACCGGCGACGACGAACCAGCCGCGGGCGCCGTTGGACAGGTGGCCGATGCCCGGGATCAGCACCAGGGCGATCAGCACGAGGCTGACGATGAACGCCGGCAGCGCCATCCGGCGCATGAACGCGATGGGCAACCGCAGCGCGACGTAGAACGCGATGAGGCCGATGACGGTCCAGAGCACCTGCTTGGCGAAGATCGTCCAGGGCGAGCCGTCCTCGTCGTACGAGTGCACGCCCGAGGCCGAGAGCACCATGGTGAGACCCAGGGTGATCAGCAGTGCCGCACAGGCGATGACCAGGTGGAACGACGTCATCGGCCGGCTCAGCCAGGCCCCGAACCGGGCCCGGGGGCCCTGCCGCTTGGGTTGAGCGGCCTTCGCCGTCGACTCCGCGGCCGCGTCTTTGCCCGCGTCTTTGCCCGCGTCTTTGCCGCCGGCGTCGGAGGCGCTCGGGTTCTTCTCGTCCGGGGCCTGCGGCGTTTCCGGGCCGGCTTTGCCCCGGCGCAGCTTTGCAAGGATGTCCGGCATGTGACTACCCGACCTCGTCGTTCACATTGGTCACAGAAACCACAACTGTCCCTTGCATCCCAAAATCCTCCCCTGTCGCACCCGCAGGGCGTGGCACATCCGGCGCGTGTCGCCGGAATGGGGCGATTTGCCAGGAGTCCCTCATCACACGGCCCGCGAGGCCCCCGTGGCTCCTTGACACTGCGCCGCGGGCGCACGGTCAGCGGCGCGCCGTCACGAATGCGACGTCACGGCGAGATTCGGCGCGTTCTGCCGCCGCCTGGTTACATTCGCGGCGGCCGCGGCGTCGGAGAAATCAGCTCTTGATCGCCGCGACCGCCTTGACGAGCAACTCCTTGGCGACCTGCGGATCGACGTCGGCCTGGACGACGGCCACCGTCTTGTCCCCCAGGACGGCGGTGTAGGTGGTCTCCTCGATGGCCTTGCCATTGGCGGCGATGTGCGCCTGTACGCCCATGGTCTTGGCGCCCGCGATGTCGGGGCCGGGAACGCGGTCGACCGTTGCGGTGACGCCGTCGGTCGAGTCGACGGTGAACTGATCGCAGCCCGCGTGGCCGAGTTCGCCGACGGTGCCGGCCGCTTCCGCCGCCATCACGATGACGGTGTGGCCCTCCTGGTTGCTGCCGATGAAGCCCGCGGTCTTGGCGCCGACGCCGGCGGGCGCGAGCGGCTTGAGCAGCGACGCGCACTCGGCGGGAGTGACGATCGACGGCGGAGTTGTGGTGAGCGCGCCGACACCAGGTGCGTCCAGCTTCTCCTGCGTGACGGTGTCGGCCTCCAGATCCATCGGGTCGTAACCCGGCGGCAGGCTGCTCTTGGCACCGCCGACCTTCGAGATGTCGTACTTCGCCGCGGCCTGGCCACCACTCCCGGACTTGCCGTCCGAACCGCCGCAACCGGCGATCAGCGCCGCGCCCGCCAGCACGACAACCGGCCCGACCAGGTATTTCTCGACACTCATGGCGCGAACCCTAACAGCGGCCTCGGGCACCACCGCGCAAATGCTGAATGTCGGCTGGGAGCCGCGTGTCTAGCGGCCACCCGCCGACAGCCATTCGCTGTAGAACAGCGCCACCCCGAGCCCGCAGGCGATGGCAGTGAGCAACCAGAACCTGATGATCACCGTGGTCTCGGCCCAGCCGGCCAGCTCGAAATGATGGTGGAACGGCGCCATGCGGAACACCCGCCGTCCCGTGGTGCGGAAGGCCAGGATCTGGACCACGACCGAGGTCACCTCGGCGACGAACAGGGCGCCGAGCACGATGGCCAGCGTCTCGGTCCGGCTGGTCACCGACAGGCCGGCGATGATGCCGCCCAGTGCCAGCGAGCCGGTGTCACCCATGAAGATCTTCGCCGGTGCGGCGTTCCACCACAGGAAGCCGATGCATGCGCCCGCTGTCGCGGCGGCGACGAGCGCCAGGTCCAGCGGGTCACGAACGTTGTAGCAGCCCGGTCCCGGGCTGGTGGCGCACGCGTTGCGGTACTGCCAGAACGTGATCAGCACATACGCCGCGCTGACCATCGCCATCGCGCCGGCCGCCAGCCCGTCCAGACCGTCGGTGAAGTTGACGGCGTTGGACCACGCGCTGACCAGGATCACGATGAACAGCACGAACAGCAGCGGGCCCAGGGTGACGGTCGCGATCTCGCGCACGTAGGACAGGCCGGCGCTGGCGGGCGTCAGCCCGTAGCCGTTGCGGAACTGCAGCACCAGGACGCCGAACAGCACGGCCGACACCAGCTGGCCGACGGTCTTGGCGGTCTTGTTCAGACCCAGGTTGCGGGCCCGGCGGAGCTTGATCAGATCGTCGATGAAGCCGACGGCACCCAGCGACGTGGCCAGACCGAGCACGAGCAGGCCCGAGGCCGACGGCCCCTCGCCGTCGACCAGCAAGCCGACAAGGTGGGTACCGAGATACCCGCACCAGATGCCGGCGATGATCGCCACGCCACCCATCGACGGTGTCCCGCGCTTCTTCTGGTGGCTGGCCGGACCGTCCTCGCGGATCTCGTGACCGAAGCCGCGGCGGGTGAACAGCCGGATCAGCACGGGCGTCAGCACGATCGACACCGCGAGCGCGATACCGACGGCGAACAGGATCTGGATCATGCCTGCCCCTCCCGTGCCAGCTCCTCGGCCAGCGCGCCGAGCCCCGCGGAGTTCGAGGCCTTGACCAGCACGACGTCGCCGGGCTCCAGCTCGGCGCGCAGCAAATCAAGCGCGGCTTCGGCATCGGGGACGGGCGATACCTCGCTGCCCCACGAACCTTCCATCACCGCGCCGTGTTGCATGGCGCCCATAGTCCTCCCGGTTCCGACGACGACCAGTCGTGACACATCTAAACGCACGGCCAGTCGACCGATGCTGTCATGTTCGGCAATCGCGTCGTCACCCAGTTCGGCCATCTCGCCGAGCACCGCCCAGCTACGCACCGGCGCGCCGGATTCGGCGCGCGCCGACTTGGCCATCCAGGCCAGTGCCTTGAGGCCCGCGCGCATCGAGTCGGGGTTGGCGTTGTAGGCGTCGTTCACCACGACCACGCCGTCGGCCCGGGTGGTGACCTGCATGCGGTGCTTCGAGACGGGGCCGGCGCCGGCGAGCGCGTCGGCCACCTGCGGCAGCGTCGCGCCGCATTCCAGCGCGACGGCGGCGGCGCTGAGCGCGTTGGACACCTGGTGGTCGCCGTGCACGGCCAGAGCGACGTCAACCTGCTGCTCCCCCGCGTGCAGGGTGAAGCGCGGGCGGGCCAACTCGTCGAGGGTGACGTCACCGGCCCACAGGTCGGCGCCCGGCGAGCGGGATACCCGCACGACCCGGGCCCGGGTGACGTCCGCCATGGCGGACACGGCACCATCGTCGGCATTGAGGATGACGACACCGGATGCCGGGACAGCCTGCGGCAGTTCGGATTTCGTCGCGGCGATGACGTCGCGTGAACCGAATTCGCCGAGATGCGCGGTGCCGACGTTGAGCACCACACCGATCGACGGCGGCGCGATCTCGGCGAGCGCGGCGATGTTGCCGGGGTGCCGCGCGGACATCTCCAGCACCAGGAAGTCGGTGTCGCCGGTGGCGCGCAGCACGGTCCACGGATGGCCGAGCTCGTTGTTGAACGATCCGGGCGGCGCGATCACCTCACCCAGCGGCGCCAGTACCGCGGCCAGCAGGTCCTTGGTCGACGTCTTGCCCGACGAGCCGGTGACGCCGATGATCCGCAGACCGCCGGCGGTCAGCCGGTCGGCCACGGCACGGGCCAGCTTGCCCAGGGCCGCCAGCACCGCGGCACCCGAGCCGTCGGTGTCGTGCTCCAGCGCGCCCGAGGCCGAATCGACCTGTCCGGCAACCGGTTTCACGACGATGGCCGGCACGCCGACCGGCCGGGCCGCCAGCACCGCGACGGCACCTGCCGCCACCGCACCCGCGGCGAAGTCGTGTCCGTCGGTCCGGGCGCCCGGCAACGCCAGGAACAGCCCGCCTGCGGTGACAGCCCGCGAGTCGAATTCGACGGTGCCCGTCACACGCGTGGCGGCGGCAGCCTCCGGCGTGATGTCGGACAGTTCGCCGCCGACGATGTCGGCGATCTCTGCCAGGGTCAGGTCGATCATGCGGGTGACTCCCCAGCTTTCCCGGCCGCCGCATCGAGCGAGGCGGCCAACTCATCACGATCATCGAAGGGCCGGGTCTGGCCGGCGCGGGTCTGGCCCGACTCGTGGCCCTTGCCCGCCACCAGGACGGTGTCGCCCGCGCGCGCCCAGGCGACGGCGTGGTCGATGGCGGCCCGGCGGTCACCGATCACCACCACCTCGGCCGAACCGTCGGCGGCGCCCGCGGCGATGGTGGCCCGGATGAGGTCGGGATCCTCGTCACGCGGGTTGTCGTCGGTGATCACGACCAGGTCGGCGAGTTCCGCGGCGATGCGTCCCATCGGTTCGCGCTTTCCGGCATCCCGGTTGCCGCCGGCGCCGAACACCACCGCCAGGCGGCCCTGGGTCTGCGGGCGCAGCGTCTGCAGCACCGCCTCCAGGGCGCCGGGCTTGTGCGCGTAGTCGACGAGGGCCAGGAAGTCCTGGCCGCGGTCGATGGGCTGCAGGCGGCCGGGCACGGTGGCGGTCGCCAGTCCGGGTGCCGCCTGCTCAGGCGTGACACCGACGGCGTCGAGCAGTGCCACCGCGAGCAGCGCGTTGGCGACGTTGTAGCCGCCGGGCAGGCCGATCCGCAGCGCGTGCCGGGCGCCGTCGGGCCCGACGGCGGTGAACTGCTGGCCGCCGCGGTCCGCCTCGATGTCGGTGACGGTCCAGTCGGCGTCGCCGGTGGTGCTGACGGTCACCGGATCGGCGGCCCGCGCCGCCATCTTGCGGCCCCAGTCGTCGTCCACGCAGACGACCGACACTTCGGCATGGTTGGGCGAATCAGGTTGGAACAGCCGGGCTTTGGCGTCCAGGTAGGCGTCCATGGTGGGGTGGAAATCGAGGTGGTCGCGCGACAGGTTTGTGAAACCGCCGGCGGCGAAGCGCAGCGCGTCCACCCGGCCCAGCGACAGCGCGTGGCTCGACACCTCCATCACGACGGTGTCGACACCGCGTTCGACCATGGTGGCCAGCAGCGCCTGCAGCGCCGGCGCTTCGGGGGTGGTCAGGGAGCTCGGCAGGTCGCGCCCGTCGATCCGGATGCCGACGGTGCCGATGAGCCCGGCCACCCGTCCCGCGGCGCGCAGCCCCGCCTCCACCAGATAGGTGGTCGTGGTCTTGCCGGACGTTCCGGTGATGCCGATGACGCGCAGCCGCTCCGAGGGCCGGCCGTAAATTTCGGCGGCAACTTCCCCTAGGACCGCCCGCGGGTCGGGGTGCACGAGGACGGGCACATCCACGTCCAGGAGCTCCCGCCCCTCCGGGTCGGTCAGCACCGCGGCGGCGCCGGCCGCGACGGCGTCGGCGGCGAACCGCGCGCCGTGGGCGGCCGATCCCGGCAGCGCCGCGAACAGGTCACCGGCGACGACGTCGCGACTGCTCAGCGTGACACCGGTGACGCGCAGCTCACCGGCCTGGGCCTCGGACGGCAGCGCGGCGCCGACGTGGTCGGCCAACGAGCCCAGCGCGGCCCCGACAGGGTCAGCGGGGCGCAAGGTAGGCGAAGACATGGCCATGACACAGTACCGGGCCGGAGACGGGCGCCCCGCCCGTCAGGTCGCCTGCAGGACCAGCGGCGGACCGGGGTCCGGCGACAGCGGCACGTTCTCGCGCTGCATCAGCCAGGCCGCGATGTTGTGGAACAGCTGCGCCATCGAGTGGCCCGGCGTGCCGTCGGCATTGCGCTGCGGGTTGTTGGCCATGATCCCGACGACGTAACGCGGGTCGTCCGACGGCGCCATGCCGGCGAAGGTGATCCAGTAGTGGTCGTCGTCGTAGTAGCAGCCGCACGCCGGGTTGATCTGCTGGGCGGTACCGGTCTTGCCGGCCATCTGGTAACCCTCGACAGCGCCCGGCCAGCCGGTGCCCTGCTGGGTGCCGCGCGGGTCACGCTGGAGGGTCGCGCGGAACATGTTGCGCAGTGTCGCCGCGGTCTGCGGCGACACGACCTGCACGCCCTCGGGAGCCGCCTGGTCCTGGTGCGTGCCGTCGGCCGAGACGATCGACTTGACGATGCGCGGCGGGATGCGCAGGCCGTCGTTGGCGATGGCCTGGTACATGCCGGTCATCTGCAGCAGGGTCATCGAAAGGCCCTGTCCGATGGGCAGGTTCGCGAACGAGCTGCCCGACCACTGGTCGATCGGCGGGACCAGACCCGCGCTCTCCCCGGGCAGGCCCGAACCCGTGCGCTGGCCGAGGCCGAACTTCGTCAGCATGTCGGCGAAGCGCTCCGGGCCGACCCGCTGGGCCAGCATCAGGGTGCCGATGTTCGAGGACTTCCCGAAGATGCCGGTGGTGGTGTACGGGTCGGTGCCGTGGCCCCAGGCGTCGCGGATGGTGACACCACCCATGTTGTAGCTGCCCGGAACCTGAAGCACCTCATCGGGATTCGACAGCCCGAACTCGATGACCGACGCCGCGGTGACGATCTTGTTCACCGAGCCCGGCTCGAACGGCGACGTCGCAGGCAGGTTTCCCATCTGCTTGTCGTCCTGCCGGCTCAGCTCCTGGGCCGGATCGAAGGTGTTGTCGTTGGTCATGGCGAGGATCTCGCCGGTCTTCGAATCCAAAACCACCGCGGACACGTCGTGCGCGCCGGACATGTCCTTGGCCTGCTGCACCTGCTGCTGGACGTAGTACTGGATGTCGTTGTCGAGCGTGAGCTGGATGGTGGCGCCGTTGATCGCGTCGTGCCGGTCCCGGTAGCTGCCGGGGATCACCACGCCGTCCGAGCCGCGGTCGTAGGTGACCGAGCCGTCGGTGCCGGAAAGCTTTGCGTCGAAGGAATCTTCGAGGCCGAGCAGGCCGTGGCCGTCCCAGCCGATGTCGCCGACGACGTTCGCGGCCAGCGAGCCACCGGGGTACTGCCGGATGTCCTGCCGCTCCGCGCCGACCTCTGGGTACTTCTTGGTGATGGCGTCGGAGATCGCCGGGTCGACGGCCCGCGCCAGGTAGACGAACGAGTCGCGGCCGGTGATCTTCTTGGCCAGGGTCGCGGCATCGGGCTTGTTGTTCAGCAGGCCGGCCACGCCGACGGCGATCTCGTTGAGCCGCTTGTCGGGGTCCGGCGCCGCCGGGGTCTTGGCCTTGGCCTCGGTCAGCTGCTGACGGATCCGGTTCGGCTGGAAGGTCAGCGCGCGGGCCTCGATGGTGAACGCCAGCTTGGCGTTGTTGCGGTCGATGATGCTGCCGCGCACCGCCTTCTGCACGTCGGTGACCTTGAGCTGGCTGGCGGCCTCGGCGCGCAGACCGGCCGCCCGCGGGCCCTGCAGGAAGAACAACTGGACGGCCGCGGCCAGCAGCACCACCGCGATAACGATGTTGCCGGCCTTGTGCCGGAACCCGAACGAGCCGGTCCGCCCCTCGGGCACGACGGCCTCACGGGTCCGCCGGTCGTGCGCCGAATGCGGTTGCGCGGGACGCGGTTTGGCGGCCGGCCGCTTGCGGGGCGCGCCCGTCCGCGCGGCAGCGGTCTTGCGCGGTCGCGTGCCGCTCATGCGGGCAGACCGGGGGCGGGCTGCGCCGGCGCCGGGGCCGGGGCGACCGGGGCCGGGACCTGTGCCGGGGCCGGAACCTGCGCGACCGGGGCTGGTGCGACGGACGCCGGCAGCGCGGCCTCAGGCTGCAACGCCGGGCCGGGCAGAGTGCCCTGCCCAGGCACCGGGAGCGCCGGAGCCGCGGGCACGGGCGCCGCGAGGGCGGGCGCCGGGAGTACCGGAGCCGCAGGCGCCGGTGCGTGCACGACCTGCTCGCGCGGGTCGACCACGACGGGCGCCGGAGCGGCGGCCGGGGCCGGAACACCGGCGGGAGCCGGAGCGGCACCCGGGACCGGAACAGCTGCGGGAGCCGGAACAGCTGGGACACCCGCCGGAGCAGGGACGGGAGCGGCAGCAGGTGCCGGCTGCGGGGCGGGCGCGGCAGCCGGGGCCGGGCGCGGGGCCGCGGCCGGGGCGGGCGGGGCCGCTTCGGGCAGTGGCGTGTTCAGCGGTGGTGGCGGCACCCCCTGCGCCGGCTTCGGGCTGCCGACCAGCAGCCAGTTGCCGGTGGGGTCCTGCACCAGGTGCGCGGTGTCGCGCGACGGGATCATGCCGAGGTTGCGCGCCGCATCGGCCAGGGCCGGCGCCGCCTGCGCGACCAGCACATCCCGCTCGAGCGCCTCTTTCTGTTGCTGCAGAGCCTGATTGATCTCCTTGGCGCGGCCCAGCTCGTACGACCGTTCGGCCGCGGAGGTCGACAGCCACAGCGTGACGCCCAGACCCATGCCCAGTGCCCCGATGATCAGCACGACGAACGGCACCCGCGCGATCAGATGCCGCGGGTTGAGGTCCATCTCGGCGATGCGGATGAGCAGCCGCTCCCGCAGCGGGGTGCGAACAACCTTGGGCGCCTTGGCCTTCCGCGCCTTGGCGCGGGCCTTGGCCTGTGAGGCGCTCTTGGGTCGCGACGGCGCCGCCGTCGGCCGGGCGAACGGTGTGGTCTGTGGGCCGGCGCCGGTGGGCTTGGACCGCTGCGGCCGGACGTCGCGCTTGCCGCGCTTGACGCGCGCGTCAGTCTTGTTGTCGCGCTTGGCTTCCCCCTTGCCACCCTCGCGACGCGATGCCGGGTCGCCGCCGCGGCGCGTGGTGCGGCGGCGCGGATCGGGGTCGGAGTCCCGTCGAGCATTGCCGCCGCGTACCGGTGCTGGCCGCTTTGCCATCACAGACCTCCCCTTGTGACAACTTTTTCCAGTGCGCGCAGGCGGACGGACGCGCTGCGCGGGTTCAATTCGAGTTCGTGTTCGTCGGCCCGCTCGGCGCCCCGGGTCAACGCGGTGAAGAGCGGCTCGTAGCCGGGCAGCTCCATGGGCAGGCCCTCCGGGGTACGCGATGCGATGGCATCGGTGAAGTAGCCCTTGACGATTCGGTCCTCCAGCGACTGATACGCCTCGACCGCGATCCGGCCGCCGGGACGCAGCGCGTCCAGCGCGGCGGGGATCGCCGCCCGCAGACAGTCGAGCTCGCCGTTGACCTCGGTGCGCAGCGCCTGGAACGTCCGCTTGGCCGGATGCCCGCCGGTACGACGGGCCGGGGCCGGGATCACCGCGTAGAGCAGCTCGACCAGCTCGGTCGTCGTGGTGAACGGGCGGCGGGCGCGCTCCCGGACGATCGCGCCCGCGATGCGCGAGGCGAACTTCTCCTCGCCGTACTCGCGCAGCACGCGGGTCAGTGCCTTGGCGTCGTAGGTGTTCAGGATGTCGGCCGCCGTCAGGCCCGAGGACTGGTCCATGCGCATGTCCAGCGGCGCGTCCTGCGCGTACGCGAAACCGCGCTCGGCCTGGTCGAGCTGCATCGAGGACACCCCGAGGTCGAACAGGATGGCGTCCAATTCGCCTGGCCGGTAACCGGATTGGGTCAGCGCCTCGTCGATGCCGTCGTACGGGGTGTGGACCAGGTGCACGCGGTCACCGAACGGCGCCAGGCGCTCCCCCGCGAGCCGCAGCGCGGTCTGGTCGCGGTCCAGGCCGATGAGCGTCACAGCGGGGAACCGCGTGAGGAAGGCTTCGGAGTGGCCACCGGCGCCGAGCGTCGCGTCGATCATGACGGCGCCGGCACCATCGGCGCTGACCCGGGTGAGGGCCGGGGCCAGCAGCTCGACGCAGCGGTCCAGCAGCACCGGAATGTGCGGCCGACGATCGGTCAACGCAACACCCCCAAAAGGCTTCAGCTGGTGGATTTGTGCGGCCCCTGCAGCGAGGTCTCTGTCCGAGTTCGCGAACCTGACGTTGGGGAAGTACGCCAGGGCCGGTTCGGGCAGAGGCCACGCTGCACGGGCCTGCAGGTCAAAGGGTGCTGCCGAGCGCTTCATCGCTTGCCGCGGAGAAGTTCTCTTCGTGAGTTTCTTGGTAGGTCTGCCAGGCCGCGGCATCCCAGATTTCGAGGTAGTCCACCGCACCGATCACGACGCATTCCTTGGTCAGGCTCGCGTAGCGACGGTGGTCGGCCGACAGGGTGATGCGGCCCTGAGCGTCGGGGTGCTGCTCATCGGCGCCCGCGGCGAAAACGCGCAGGTCGGCACGAGCGGCGGGGTCGTTCCGGGGAGTGCTCGCCACGCGGCGGGCGATCTCGGCTTCGAACTCGGCCCTCGGGTACACGGCGAGGCTGTGATCTGGACTTTTGGCGACCATCAACCCTCCTGCCAGTGCATCGCGGAACTTGGCGGGCAACGTCAGTCGCCCCTTGTCATCGAGCTTCGGCGTGTAGGTACCCAGGAACATCAGGCACCTCCCACCGCTCCGGAGTCCGGTCTCTCCGATGTCCGCCACATTACCCCACAATCCCCCACTTCTCTCCATCTCAAGTCTAAAAATCGCCTTATCTGCCCCACCTGACGCAGCAATCACGAGAGAGCGGGAGTGGAGAACGGCCTCAAACGGCCAGGCTGACCGCCAAAATCCCAGTTGGCGGCCCGTGCGGGAGATTGGTGGGGCATTGTGGGGAGCCGCGGAGCACAGCCCCTGAAAAATCGCGGCGCACGTCGCCGCCGGCAAATTTCGCTACGGATCCGGCGTGTCGGGTGTCACACCACCCGGAACAGGCAAGAGCGCGCCGAAAACAAACCAGGCCGAGCGAAAAACAAAACAGGGGCAGCCGAATCGGCTACCCCTGCGTCACGCGTCCGCGTCTAGTCGTCGAACCTGCGACGGAATCGGTCTTCCATGCGATTGGTGAACGAGTTGCCCGCACGGGCCCGCTTGGACTTGCCACCCGCCGGGGACGACTTCTCCTTGGACAGCACCCGGGGCCCGGTCACCGCGAACACGGCACCGGCAAACATCACCACGAAACCGATGACACTCAGGATCGGCAGCTGGTTGATCCACAGAATCCGAAAGGCCACACCCAGCACCAGCAACGCCAGACCCAGGACGAACAGCCCTGCGCCCTGCAGTCGCCGCCGCGCCGACGGCGCGTGCAGCGTGCCGCCCCGGACGCTCGAAGCGAACTTCGGGTCCTCGGCGTACAGCGCACTCTCGATCTGGTCGAGCATGCGCTGCTCATGATCGGAGAGTGGCATCCGCGCCTCCCAACTCACACCGCTGCCGGCAGCGGCTCCTGACGTCTGCACCCGTGGTCACGGATACCTAACAGTCATGATACGAGGTCACACAGACACGTACCACATACTTCAGACTCCCGAATTGTAAGACTGGGACGTCGGCCGGGCGACAGCGCCTGTTCAGCAACCCGACACCCGACTTCCCTGCCGCACCGAAAGGCTCACACCGTGGCGACGCTCCTGACCGATCTGTCGCCGGCTGACATGCAGCACCGCCTCGACGACGCGCTGTCCATCTACGTCGACGCGATGCGCTACCCACGGGGCACCGAACGCCAGCGGGCCGCCATGTGGCTGGAGCACACCCGCCGCGAAGGCTGGACGGGCGTCGCGGCGTTCGACGTCCCCACAGCCGACGAGGCGCCGGAGGCGGCACTGCGATCCGCCCCCATGCTCGGGGTCGCCTACGGGTACCGCGGCGCGCCCGATCAGTGGTGGTACCAACAGGTCGCGACCGGCCTGCGCCACGTCGGCACCCCCAGCGAACGCATCGACCAATTGATGAACGGCTATTTCGAACTCACCGAACTGCACATCCACCCGCGGGCCCAGGGGCAGGGACTCGGCGAGGCGCTCACTCGCCGGCTGCTCGCCGGCGCCACGGAATCCCACGTCCTGCTGTCCACCCCGGAGATCCACGGCGAGGACAACCGGGCCTGGAAGCTGTACCGCCGGCTCGATTTCCACGACGTCATGCGCAGCTACTTCTTCCCGGGCGATCCCCGGCCGTTCGCCATTCTCGGCCGCGCCCTGCCACTGTGATCCATCCGGTGTGCCGCTGTCCCTGACGCGATCTGGCACGATAACGGCGTGAACCGCCGCCGCCACCTGCGTGCCTTGCTGCTGTTTCTGATGCTCCTCCCCCTGGCGGTCGGCTGCGTGCGCGTCCACACCTCACTCACCATCTCGCCCGACGACCGGGTCTCCGGTCAGATCGTGGCCGCCGCGAAGGCCAAGAACTCGGACGACAAGGGTCCGCAGCTGACAAACAACCTGCCGTTCGCCCAGAAGGTCGTGGTCTCGGACTACCGCAAGGACGACTACGTCGGCTCCGAGGCGGTGTTCTCGGACCTGAACTTCTCCGAGGTGCCGCAGCTGGCCAATCTGAGCCGCGACTCGGCGGGTGCCGACATCTCCCTGCGCCGCGCCGGTGACCTGGTGATCCTCGAAGGCCGCGTCGACCTGACGACGCTGAGCGACCCGGAGTCCGACGTCACGCTGTCGGTGGCGTTTCCGGGCGATGTCACCTCGACCAACGGCGAGCGGGTGGCCAGCGACATCGTGCAGTGGAAGCTCAAGCCCGGCGTCGTGACCACCATGAAGGCCCAGGCCCGCTACACCGACCCGAGCGCGCGCTCGTTCACCACGGCCGCCATCTGGATGGCCGTCCTGGCCTTCGCGGTCGCCGGCGTCATCGGCGGTCTCGCCTACTGGAGCCGCGACCGCTCACCCAAGTTCGCCGCCGTGTCCGATGAGTGACTTCGCCGCAGTGTCAGATGAGCGACTTCGCCGCAGTGTCAGACCGCCGGCCCGGCACCCTCTAATCTGAATGCACGATTTCGGGGTCACGAGAGGGGACGCGCGCTGAGCGTCGATGCCGCAGGTCCGTCGGCTGGCGAGCTGGCGAATGCCATCACAGATCAACTGCGCGACTATCTCGCCGAGCGCCGGCGGGACAGCGCCTACATCGGCGACGCCTACGCCGATGTGACGGGGGCACTCGAAGAGTTCGTCCTGCGTGGCGGCAAGCGCGTCCGCCCGGCCTTCGCGTACTGGGGCTGGCGCGCCGTCGCCCCCGATCCCGGCCACCCGGCCGACCCGGCGGTGCTGCGCCTGTTCTCCGCGCTGGAACTGCTGCAGGCCTGTGCCCTGGTCCACGACGACGTCATCGACTGTTCGGCCACGCGGCGCGGCCTGCCGACAGTGCACCGGCTGTTCGCCGACCGGCACCGCCAGCAGGGCTGGCGCGGGTCGTCCGAGCAGTTCGGGCTGTCCGCGGCGATCCTGCTCGGCGACCTGGCCCTGTCCTGGGCCGACGACATCATCGCGAACGCCGACCTGTCGGCCGACGCACGCCGCCGCGTCAACGAGGTGTGGGCGCACATCCGCACCGAGGTCCTCGGCGGGCAGTACCTCGACATCGTCGCCGAATCCAGTGGCGCCGACACCGTGGCCTCGGCCATGAACGTGAACCTCTACAAGACCGCGTCCTACACCGTCACCCGGCCGTTGCAGCTGGGCGCCGCGGCCGCCGCCGACCGGCCCGACGTGCAGAAGATCTTCCACGCGGTCGGCACCGACCTGGGCATCGCGTTCCAGCTGCGTGACGACGTGCTCGGGGTGTTCGGCGACCCGGCCGTCACGGGCAAGCCGTCGGGTGACGACCTGCGCTCGGGCAAGCGCACCGTGCTGCTGGCCGAGGCCGTGGAACTGGCCGAGACGTCCGACCCGGCCGCGGCGGCCCTGTTGCGGGACTTGATCGGCACCGATCTGACGGACGGCCAGGTCGGCGAACTCTGCGGCGTGATCGAGGCCGTGGGTGCGCTGAGCGCCGTCGAGCAGCGCATCGCGCTGCTCACCCAACGTGGACTGGACGCCCTCGCCGCCGCCCCCATCGACGAGGGCGCCAAGGCCGGCCTCACCGAGCTCGCCCGGCGGGCGTCCAACCGGTCCGCGTAGGCCACGATGTCGACCTCGACCACTGCTCCAGGGGCGCTGGCCCGGCTCACCGCCTTCGGGCGATCCGACGAGGGCCGCCCCGCGCTGCTCGGGTTCGCCGGCGCCATCCTGATCGCCCTGGGCGGCTTGGGCGCCGGCAGCACCCGGCAGCACGATCCCCTGCTGGAATCGATGCACCTGTCGTGGTTCCGGTTCGGCCACGGGCTGGTGCTGTCGTCGATCCTGCTGTGGACCGGCGTGGCCCTGATGCTGATCGCCTGGCTGGCACTGGGCCGGCGCGTCGTGGACCGCACCGCCACCGACTACACCATGATCGCGACGACCGGCTTCTGGCTGGCGCCACTGCTGCTGAGCGTGCCGGTGTTCAGCCGTGACACCTACTCCTACCTGGCGCAGGGTGCGCTGCTGCGCGACGGGCTCGATCCCTACCTCGTCGGCCCGGTGGACAACCCGAACTCGTTGCTGGACAACGTGAGTCCCATCTGGACCACCACCACCGCGCCCTATGGACCGGCCTTCATCCTGGTGGCCAAGTTCGTCACCATGATCGTCGGCGACCACGTCGTCGAGGGCACCATGCTGCTGCGGCTGTGCATGCTGCCCGGCCTGGTCATGCTGATCTGGGCGGCGCCCCGCGTCGCTCGCCACGTCGGCGCCAACAGCGCTGCCGCCCTGTGGATTTGCGTCCTCAACCCGCTGGTGATCATCCATCTCATGGGCGGCGTCCACAACGAGATGCTGATGGTCGGCCTGATGATGGCCGCCATCGCGCTGACCTTCGAACGGCATCCCATCGCCGGCGTCAGCGTGATCGCCCTCGCGGTGGCGGTGAAAGCGACCGCGGGACTGGCACTTCCGTTCATGGTGTGGGTCTGGATGCGCCAGTTGCGCGAACGGCACCCGTGGGGCCAGGTCCGCGCGTGGCTGGCGGCCACTGCGGCGTCGGGCGCGATCTTCACCGTCGTGTTCGCCGTGGTGACGGTGGCGGCCGGCGTCGGGCTCGGCTGGCTGACGGCACTGGCCGGTTCGGTCAAGATCGTCAACTGGCTGACCATCCCGACGGCGGTGGCCAACCTGATCCACGCCATCGGCGGACTGTTCACCACCGTCAGCTTCTACGCGGTGCTGGACGTCACCCGCATCATCGGCATCGCGATCATCGCGATCTCACTGCCCTTGCTGTGGTGGCGATTCCGGCACACCGACCGGGAAGCGCTGATCGGCATCGCGCTGGTGATGGCCGTCGTGGTGCTGTTCGTGCCCGCCGCGCTGCCCTGGTACTACACCTGGCCGCTGGCGATCGTCTCGGCGCTGGCGCAGAGCCGCTCGGCCGTCGCCGCGATCGCCGGGTTCTCCACCTGGATCATGGTGATCTTCAAACCCGACGGATCGCACGGCATGTACTCGTGGCTGCACGTCATCCTGGCGACGGGATGCGCTGTGGCGGCGTGGTACTCACTGGCGCACGCGCCGGAGCCGAAGACGACGGCGGCCGAGCCGGCTAGTACGCCATAGCCTGGGCGCGCCGCAGCACTTCCCTGGCCTGGTGCGAATGCAGCGCGTCGACCGGACGCGCGTTGACGGTGCGCTCGGTGGTGCCGTCGCGCGTCAGCGTCAGCGACTCGTCGGCGGTGAACAGCCACCGCACGATGTCGGTTTCGTGGTAGCCACCGTCGCGCAGCACCACGAGCAGGCCCGGCAGCTGCTTGACCACGTGCCCTTTGGCGTCGAAGAAGATCTTGGGCACCACGATGGCACCGTTCCGGCGCACTCCGAGGAGGTGTCCGTCCCGCAGCTGCTGGTGCACCTTGGTCACCGGGATACCCAGCATCGATGCCACTGTGGGAAGGTCGTAGACCGCTTCATCGGGATCGATAACGTCCTCGGCGGCCGGAATGCTGCTCACCCAGGAGATTCTAGGGCCGTACGATTGCCAGGTGCAGCCATCCCGACAACCGGACCCACTTATCGGTGCGGTGCTGGACGGGCGATACCGCGTGGATGCACCGATCGCCAGTGGCGGCATGTCCACGGTGTACCGCGGCCTGGACACCCGGCTCGACCGCCTGGTGGCACTCAAGGTCATGGATTCGCGGTACTCCGGCGATCAGCAGTTCCTGACGCGCTTCCAGCGCGAGGCCCGCGCCGCCGCCGGCCTGAAAAGCCCTGGGCTGGTAGCGGTTTACGACCAGGGGTTCGACGGCCGGCACCCGTTCCTGGTCATGGAACTCGTCGAGGGCGGAACGCTGCGCGAGTTGCTGCGCGAGCGTGGCCCGATGCCGCCGCACGCCGTGGCGGCCGTGCTGGCTCCGATGCTCGACGGCCTGGCGGTGGCTCACGAGGCGGGCCTGGTGCACCGCGACATCAAGCCAGAGAACGTCCTGATCTCCGACAGCGGTGAGGTCAAGATCGCCGACTTCGGGCTCGTGCGCGCCGTCGCTGAGGCCAAGATCACGTCGACGAGCGTCATCCTCGGCACCGCGGCGTACCTCTCCCCCGAACAGGTCAGCACCGGCGACGCCGATCCGCGCAGCGACGTCTACTCCGTCGGCATCCTGGCCTACGAGCTGCTGACCGGCACCACGCCGTTCACCGGCGACAATCCGCTCAGCGTCGCCTATCAGCGGCTGGACCAGGACGTGCCGCCGCCGAGTTCGGCAATCGCCGGTGTGCCAAAGCAATTCGACGACCTGGTGGCCTGCGCGACGGCGCGCCTGGCCGACGACCGCTACCTGGATGCCGGCGACATGGCGGCCGAACTCGCCGCGATCGTCACCGACCTCGGTCTGCCCGAATTCCGGGTGCCGGCACCGACGAACTCGGCGCAACACACCGCGGCGGCCGCACAGCGCGGCCGCGCCGAGCGCACCACGGTCGCGACGGGCCGGGCAGCAGCCCCGAAGCCGGCACCGCAGCACACCCTGCAGTTCACCATGGACCCCGCGATGGACCCCGCACTGCTCGAATCACCGGTGGTGACAAAACAATTCGCCGGGATCGACCTCGACGACTTCGCCTGGGCGCGGCAGCGGTCGCGGCGCGCCGTGCTGTTCTGGCTCATCGCGGTGCTGACGCTGACCGCGTTGGTCGCCGCCGGCGCCTGGACCCTCGGCACCAACATCGACGGGCTGTTCTAGAAACGCCGAATGGCCACCTGCCGCACGGGTTTCGGGTGAAAACCATGCGCCGGGTGGCCATTCGGCGGGGTGAAGCTAGTCGCGCAGCATCTCCGCGACGAGGAACGCCAACTCCAGGCTCTGCTGGGTGTTCAGGCGCGGGTCGCAGGCCGTCTCGTAGCGGCCGGCGAGGTCGTCGTCGGAGATATCCTGCGCGCCACCAAGACATTCGGTGACGTTCTCGCCGGTGATCTCGACGTGAATGCCGCCCGGGTGGGTGCCCAGCGCGCGGTGCACCTCGAAGAAGCCCTGCACCTCGTCGACGATGCGGTCGAAGTGCCGGGTCTTGTAACCCGTCGAGCTCTCGTGGGTGTTGCCGTGCATCGGGTCGCACTGCCAGATGACCTGGTGGCCCGAGGCCTCCACCTTCTGGATGATGCCCGGCAGCACGTCGCGCACCTTGCCGTTGCCCATCCGGCTGACCAGCGTGAGCCGGCCCGGAATGTTGTGCGGGTCAAGGCGTTCCACGTACTCGACGGCCATCTCGGGCGTCGTCGTCGGACCGATCTTGATGCCGATCGGGTTGGCGATGGTCTCGACGAACGCGATGTGCGCGTGGTCGAGCTGACGGGTGCGCTCGCCGATCCAGACGTAGTGCGCCGACAGGTCGTACAGGCGCGGCTCGTCGAATTCGGTGGACAGCCGCAGCATCGCGCGCTCGTAGTCGAGCACCAGGGCCTCGTGGCTGGCGTAGATCTCGGCGGTCTGCAGGTTGCGGTCGTTGACGCCGCAGGCCGTCATGAAGTTCAGGCCACGGTCGATCTCGGCCGCCAGCGCCTCGTACCGGGCACCCGCCGGCGAGGTCCGGACGAACTCACGGTTCCACTCGTGCACCTGCTGCAGCGACGCCAGGCCCGACGAGGTCAGCGCCCGCACCAGGTTCATCGCGGCGCTCGCGTTGGCGTAGGCCCGCACCAGGCGCGACGCGTCGTGCACGCGCACCGCGGGATCCGGGTCGAAACCGTTGACCATGTCGCCGCGGTAGGACGTCAGGCCCAGCGAGTCGGTGTCCGACGAACGCGGCTTGGCGTACTGCCCCGCGATGCGGGCCACCTTGACCACCGGCATGCTGGCGCCGTACGTCAGCACGACGGCCATCTGCAGCAGGGTCCGGATGTTGGCCCGGATGTGCGGCTCGGTGTTGTCGACGAACGTCTCGGCGCAGTCACCGCCCTGCAGCAGGAACGCCTTGCCCTGCGCCACGTCGGCCAGCTGCAGCTTGAGCTTCTCGATCTCGGACGGCACGGTGATGGGCGGCACGCTCTCGAGCACCTTGCGCATCGCAGCAGCCTGGTCCGCGGGCCAGCTGGGCTGCTGCGCGGCCGGACGGGACAGCGCGTCGGCAAGGCGCGTGCGCAGGTCCTCGGGCAGCGGGGGCAGCTCGGGCAGCTGGTCGATGGGTACGTCGACGGTCCAGTTCACGTGTCTATGGTACCGGCGCCGACCAGCGACTATTTACCCACCAAAACGGCACCGATCGACGGATTCGGGACTGCCGGGAGAAAACCGGGCCCGGTGCGCGACTATTGACGATGTGGAGTGCGAGATTGCCCGGGAGGCGCTGTCCGCGCGCATGGACGGCGAGCACGAACCCGTCCCCGCGCGCCGCGTCGACGAGCACCTGGCGTCCTGCCCCGAGTGCCGGCAGTGGCAGGACGAACTGGACAGCCAGATGCAGCTGCTGCGCGGGCTGATCGCCGCCGACCGCACCCGGATCACCGCCGTGGCCGACACGGTCTCGCAGACCGCGCTCCCCGAAACCCGCGCCGGCCTCGACTGGCTGCGCATCGGCCTCGCGGTGGTGGGCGCCATCCAGATCGTCCTGGCCGTGCTGCAGGCGGCGGGCGTCAGCATCGGCGTGCACGTCGGGCATGCCGCGGGCGGACATGTGGTCAACGAGTCGACGGCGTGGTCCGTCGCACTCGGCGTCGGCATGCTGGTCGCGGCCGCCCGCCCGGCCGCGGCGATGGGCCTGGCGATCGTCGGCGGCGTGTTCACCCTCGTGCTCACCGGCTACGTCGTCGTCGACGGACTGACCGGAGCAGTCGGTGCGGTCCGCATGCTGAGCCATCTGCCGGCGCTGGCCGGGGTGGTGCTGACGGTGCTGGTGTGGCGCCGCCACACCGGCGAGCCACCGCGGCCGGACCGCGACGCGGCACCGACGCTCGACGACATCACGCTGCCGGACAACGCCTCCCGCGGCCGCCGCCGGGGCCACCTGTGGCCCACCGACGGCAACGCTGCCTAGATCATCACGGCGAACATGATCGCCATGCCGGCCGCCGCCATGGCCTGGCACGCCACGGCGAACCACAGGCGGGCCGGGGCGTCGGGGCGCTCCTGCCGCACGGTGAAGTAGCGGATGGCCCACCACAACGCAGCGGCCCCGAACAACGCGGTGACCACCCAGTTCACGGCGTCGACCCACGCCGACGGGTGCCCGCAGCCGCCCATCGGACCCGCATGCGCCGTCGTCCCGGACATGTCCATGCCCGGCATGGACGGCATCGACGACGCCGACTGCGGCGCGTCGGCCGCGGTCCCGGCGCACTGACCGGGCAGCACCCGCCCGTCCATCACGGCGTACATCCACGCCATCGCCAGCATCATCACCGCGTGATAGGCGTCGGCCACCCGATGGCCGGTGCGCACCACCAGGAGGACCGCGAACCAGCCGGCCGCCAGCAGGAAGAACACCAGCGGCGGCCGGTTGGGCACACACATCCCGGCCGGCCACGCCATGACGAGCATCGCCACGGCCATCACCAGGTGCAGCGCGCGGCTGGCCTGGTCGAGCCAGGTCCGGTCCTCACGGGCCGTGACGAGGGCGTAGACGCACTGCGCCGCACTCAGCAGGAAGAGCCCCGTCACGAACAACCGGAGCCAGATGTCGGCGATCACTTGGCCGCCTGCCGCCGCTGCCGCCAGCCCAATGCCACGTCGACCGCGACGAACAGCGCCAGCGTGAGGCCGAACAGCGGGGCGAAATAGCCGACGCCGGCGAGTACGGCGACCAGGAGCACCGCCTCGTACGGCCGCAGCGCCGACAGCGCGCCCCGCCGCTGGCCGGTGGGCAGGACGAACCGGTCCCCGCGGGTCGGGCGGCGTCGCCACCACATCCGGTAGCCCAGCAGGATCCCGGCGATCATCGCGAGGGCGACCGCGATCAGTGCGAGCTGGTTGACCAGGCCGAACAGGACGCCCATGTGCAGGTCGATGACCCAATCGGTCATCTTGGCCATCAACGGCCATGCGGCGAAGTCCAGCCGCGAGACCACCGTGCCCGTGGCGGGGTCGACGACGATGGCGTCGTACTGCGTCGGCCAGTCACGCTTGCGCTCGGCGACCTGCCAGCCCTGGCCCGTCGTCGTCGGGGGGTACATCCACATCGGGGTGCGCAGGTGCGCATCATGGGCGACCTGCAGCGCCACGTCGGCGCCGCGCAGCGCGGTGGCCTCGTCCAACGTCGCCCCGGCGGTCTGCCCCGGCAGTGCGGTGTCGACGGACGGGCTGGTCCAGCTCAGCTGCGTCCTCAACTGCGCGACGTTCTCCCCCGCGAACCGCGACCACGTCATGCCCGACACCGCCAGCAGCGCCACCGCCGCGAGGATCCAGACCCCGAGGGTGCCGTGCCACGACAGCAGCCGGCGCCGCCCCGTCGCCCGCACATCCGGAACGACCAACCGGCGCGGCTGTCCGCGGTTGTGGCCGATCCACAGCAGCAGGCCGACGCCGGCGATCACCCATGACCAGCTGGCCGCGAGCTCGCTGTAGTTCCGGCCGAAGGCACCGAGGTGCAGGTTGCGGTGCAGTTCGTCGAACCACGCCCGCACCGGCAGCCACTGGCCGTAGGTGGTCAGGGCGCCGCGGATCGCGCCGGTGTACGGGTCGACGAACACCGTGCGCGCGTAGTCGGCGGGGACGTCGTCGACCGCGAGCGTCACCTGCGTCGTCTCGTCGGGCGCAGCCGGCGGCCGGATGCTGGTGACGGTGCCCTCCGGGTGCGCGGCCCGGACGGCCGTCAACTGGGCAGCCAGCGGCAGCTGACGGTCGCCGACGTGGTCGACGGTCAGTTCGTGCCGGTACACGGCACTGTCGATCTGCGGTATCACCGCGTAGAGCAGCCCGGTGACGGCGGCGATCAGGATGAACGGCGCGACGAACAGGCCGGCGTAGAAGTGCAGCCGCAGCAATGCCGGGCGGAAGCGCTTCCACGCCGACGGATCGGACGCGACGGCAACGTCCGATTCGGGCAGTTGGGTGTGACTCACAACTTGTATTGGTCGGCCCGCGGCGCCAGGAGTTCCTGCGCCCGGAAAATTTCTACGACACCTGGTCGTAGACTGGGCGTGATCAGTTCTTCAGGTGGAAGGCCGGTATTTCGATGGGCTCGGACCGGGCGGGCAGGATCACGCTGCCGCTGTTGGGTTATCTGGCCGCGGTCGCCGCTCTGGTCACCTACGCACTCATCTCGGGCGACCAGCGCTTCGTCGCCACCGGCGACAGCTACCCCGGCACGTTCACCGCTGTGGCCGAACCGGTCGGCTACTTCACGGCCGTCCTCGCCGCCGCGATCTGCCTCGGCGGCCTGCTGTACATCGTGACCACCGCCCGGCCCGACTCCAAGGGCGTCATCGACCCACCCACTTACCGCATCCACCTTGTGCTGGAACGGGTTTCGCTGGTCTGGCTGGTCGCCGCGGCGTTCATGGTGGTGGTGCAGGCAGCGACCGACGCCGGCGCGCCGGCCCTGCGGCTGGTCGAGAGCGGCCGGCTGGGTGAGGCCATCGGCGCGTCCGAGATGGCCCGTGGCTGGATCGCCGCCACCCTGTGCGCCGCCGTCGTGGCCCTGACGCTGCGGTTCAGCGTGCGGTGGATCGCCATGGTCGTGCTGTTGCTCCCGAGCGTGATCGGCGTCCTGGCGCTGCCGGTGACCGGCAATGCCAGCGAAGGGCCGGACCACGACTACACGACCAGCGCGGTCATCGTGTTCGCGGTGGCGCTGGCCGTGCTGGCCGGTACGAAGATCGCGGCCGTCATCAGCCCGCCGGCCGCCGACCTCTACCGCCGCGTACTCATCATCCAGGTGGCCTGCGGCACCGCGGCCCTGATCTACGGCGTGCTGCTGCTCGCCGAACAACTCGGCCCCACCGGGCTCACCGGCAGCGCCTACGGGCGGTGGGCCATCGTCGCCGCGATCGCGCTGGCGGCGTCGTGGATCACCGATGCCGCGGCGCTGCGCCGCGCCAAGCCGTCCCGACTGGCCACCTGCCTGCCCGCGCTCACCGCGCTCGCCGCGGTGTCCGCGATGGCGGTGCAAACCGCGCCGCGCCTGCTGCACCACAAGTACACGACCTGGGACGTCTTCCTCGGCTACGAGCTGCCAGACCCGCCGAATGTGGTTCGGCTGCTGACGGTCTGGCGGTTCGACACGTTCATCGGCATCGGTGCGCTGGTGCTTGCCGGCGCCTATCTCTACGCCTACCTGAAGCTGCGGCGCCGCGGCGACGAGTGGCCCGTGGGCCGGTTGCTCGCGTGGCTGATCGGCTGCGCGGCACTGCTTTTCACCAGTAGCTCGGGTGTGCGGGCCTACGGCTCGGCGATGTTCAGCGTCCACATGGGCGAGCACATGACGCTCAACATGTTCGTGCCGGTGCTGCTGGTGCTGGGCGGCCCGGTGACCCTGGCGCTGCGCGCCCTGCCCGCGGCCGGCGAGGGCGCCCCGCCCGGACCCCGCGAATGGATCCTGTGGCTCGTGCACTCGAAAGTCACCGCCGCCCTGTCGAATCCGATCGTGGCGTTCGTGCTGTTCGTCGCGTCGCTGTACGCGGTGTACTTCACCCCGATCTTCAACACGCTCGTCCGCTACCACTGGGGCCACGAGTTGATGAGCGTGCACTTCCTGCTGGTCGGCTACCTCTTCTACTGGGGCATCATCGGCATCGACCCGGGCCCCAAGCGACTGCCGTTCCTCGGCCGGCTCGGATTGTTGTTCGCGGTCATGCCTTTTCACGCGTTCTTCGGCATCGCGACCATGACCATGACCGACACCATCGGCGGACCGTTCTACAAGTTCGTCGGCCTGCCGTGGCTCTCCAGCATCGGCGCCGACCAGCACCTCGGCGGCGCCATCGCGTGGGGTTCGAGCGAACTGCCGGTGATCCTGGTGGTCATCGCCCTGGTGGCGCAGTGGGCGCGGCAGGATCGTCGCGCCGCCTCCCGCGCCGACCGGCACGCCGATGCGGACTACGCCGACGACGACCTGGATGCCTACAACGCGATGCTGCGCGAGCTGGCGCGCCAGCGCGGCCAGCAGTAACCCCGAGCGTCAACCAGTGATTCGTGCACGATTTTCCGCGTCACGCGCGGAAAATCGTGCACAAATCACTTGAAGTTGCGCAGGCGCAGGCTGTTCGACACCACGAAGAACGACGAGAAGGCCATCGCCGCGCCGGCGATCAGCGGGTTCAGCAGCCCGGCGGCGGCCACCGGGATGGCGGCGATGTTGTAGCCGAAGGCCCACACCAGGTTCAACTGGATGGTGCGCATGGTCGCCTTGGCCAGGTCCAGGGCCTGCGGCACCGAATCCAGGCTGTCGCGGACGAGGATGATGTCGGCGGCGCCGATCGCGACGTCCGTGCCGCGGCCGATGGCCAGGCCCAGATCCGAGCAGGCCAGCGCCGGGCCGTCGTTGATACCGTCACCGACCATCGCGACCATGCGGCCGCGGTCGCGCAGCTGCTGGATGACGTCGACCTTGCCGTCCGGCAGCACATCGGCGATGACGTCGTCGATCCCCACCGCGGCACCCACCGCGGCGGCGGCCGCCGGGTTGTCGCCGGTCAGCAGGATGGTCTTCAGACCACGCTCATGCAGCGCCGCGATGGCGCCCGCCGCCGATTCGCGCACCGCGTCGGCGACCGCGATGGCACCGCACAGCTCGTCGTCGACGGCCACGAAAACGACTGTCTCGCCGCGGGATTCGGCGCCGCGCCGCGCTTCGGCGAGGGCCGCGGGCACCGCGGCACGGCCGGCCGCCCACGACGGCTTGCCGATGCGCACCTCGCGCTCCCCCACGGTGCCGACGACGCCGCGACCGGGAACAGCTTGGAAATCAACGACTTCCGCATGCTCGGGCGCCGACGTGGTGATGGCCACCGCGACCGCGTGCTCGGAAGCCGACTCCACCGCCGCGGCGAGGGCCAGCACGTCGTCGGACTCCCAACCGTCGGCAGCAGTGACCGCGGTGACGGCCAGGTGCCCGGTGGTCAGGGTGCCCGTCTTGTCGAAGACGACGGTGTCGACGGCCCGGATCGCCTCCAGCGACCGGTGCCCCTTGAGGAAGATGCCGAGCTGGGCGCCGCGTCCGGACGCCACCATCATCGCCGTCGGCGTGGCCAGACCCAGCGCACACGGGCACGCGATCACCAGGACCGCCAACGCGGAGGCGAAAACCTTGTCGGGACCGGCGCCGGCCAGGGCCCAGCCCAGCGCGGTCAGTGCGGCGATGGCGAAGACGCACGGTACGAACACCGAGGCGATGCGGTCGGCCAGGCGCTGCGACTCGGCCTTCTGCGCCTGCGCTTCCTCGACCAGCCGCACCATGCCGGCGAACTGGGTGTCGGCGCCGACGGCCGCGGCCTCCACGATCAGGCGTCCGTCGAGCACGATCGTGCCGCCGATGACGCTGCTGCCGGGCATCGCCCGGACCGGCTTGGCCTCACCCGTCATCACGCTGGTGTCGACGGCGGCCGAGCCCTCGACCACGAGTCCGTCGGCCGCGATCGTCTGACCGGGCCGCACCACGAACTTCTGCTGTTCGGCGAGCTCCTCGGCGGGGATCACCATCTCGGTACCGTCGGCGAGCAGGATCGTGACGTTCTTCGCGCTCAGCGCCGCGAGCGCCCGCAGCGCACTACCCGCCTTGGACTTGGCGCGGGCCTCGAAATAGCGGCCCGCCAGCACGAACACGGTGACGCCGGCCGCGACCTCGAAGTAGATCGCGTCACTGCCGACGAGGGCCTGCCAGATGCCGGTGGCCTCGGTGGCGTGGTGTCCGAAGAACACCGTGTAGAGCGACCAGACCGTGGCCGCGGACACACCGACCGAGATCAGGGTCTCCATGGAAACCGCGCGGTTGCGGGCATTGCGCAGCGCGACGCGGTGGAACGGCCAGGCGGCCCACGTGACGACCGGCAGCGCCAGCGCGGTGAGCACCCACTGCCAGCCGGTGAAACGGGTGCTGGGGACGACGGCGAACATCACCGACAGATCGGCGAGCGGAACGAACAGCACCGCGGCCACCAGCAGGCGGCGCAGCAGATAGTGAGCGTGCGAGAGGTCCTCGTCGTCGCGGTCGCCGGCGATCGCCCCGGAGCGGGGCTCGGCGTCGTAGCCGGCCTTGCGGATCGCGTCGCACAGCTCGGAATCGGCGACCTCGGGAAGGGCGTCGACCGTGGCCACGCGGGTGCCGAAGTTCACCGAGGCGCGGACACCCGGCATCTTGTTGAGCGTCCGCTCGACCCGCGCGGAGCAGGCGCCGCACGTCATGCCGGTCACGTCGAGCTGCACCCGGCGCGCGGCCGCACTGTCGTCGGCAGCTGCGGCAGCGTCGACCGCGCTGCCGACCGCTGTGCTGGCCGTCATCATCCTCCTATTGTCCCCCGGTCGTGTCCTGCGCTGTGCGGGCTACCAAATCAATGGTCGGACGTGCCCGGCTGTGAGTTCCCGGCAACCGTCGCATATGGTCGGCCTGTGAACAGCCGCGGCGACGACGACGAGGTGACCCGCCTCGCATTGGCGGCCGGCCGGGGCGATCGCGCCGCATTGGAGCAGTTCATCAAGGCTACCCAGCGCGATGTCTGGCGCACTGTCGCCTACCTCGACGAGCCCGGCAGCGCAGACGACCTGACGCAGGAGACCTACCTGCGCGCCCTCGGCTCGCTGCCCCGGTTCCGCGGCCGGTCGACGGCCCGCACCTGGCTGTTGTCCATCGCGCGCCGCGTCGTCGTCGACCACATCCGGCGCAAGCAGTGCCGGCCACGCAGCAGCGCCGCCATCGAGCCCGAGACGGTCATCGACATGCACCAGCCGACCGCCCGGTTCGAGGACATCGTCGAAATCCGCATGCTGCTCGACGGCGTCGACGCCGACCGCCGGGAAGCGCTGCTGCTGACCCAGGTGCTGGGCCTGTCCTACGCCGAGGCCGCCGAAATCTGCGGCTGCCCCGTCGGCACCATCCGCTCCCGGGTCGCCCGGGCCCGCGACGACCTGCTGCGCGCGGGGAACCAGGACCAGAGCGCGGGCTGACCGCGCGCTCTCGCGTCCGGACCGCGGGCTTGTGGCCCGCAGCCCGGACGCATCACGCCGGCTGCGATCAGCCGCGCGTCAGCTGCTGGAGTGACCGGCCGCCGCAGCGGCGTGCTCGCTTTGACTGTGAGTTGTCGACGTCCCGGCCGCGCGGTTCGGCGCGGTGTTCTGGGTGGCGGGCCGATTCTGGCCGGAGCGCGCCCCGCCGCCGCGGACCTTGGGCGTCCTCCTCGGCGACACCTTGGACGACGATGCATCGGCGCCCGGCGCCGCCGTCTCACCGGTGCTCGGAGTGCCGGCGCTGTCGGTGACGGTGTTCACCGGCTTGCCGGCCTTGCCCTTCGTTGTCGACTTCGCGGATTCGGGCCGGCCCGGCGCCGGCGACGAGGTCGCGGTCGCTGCGGTGGGCGTCGTCGCCGGGGTATCCGCGGGCGTCGTCGCCGGAGTGGACGCCGTGGGCGACTTGGCCACTGCGGCAACCGAACTCGAGGCAGTGGACGGCGCGCTCACCGCGGCCTGGGTGGGGCTCGGCGGCGTGACCGGAGTGCTCGCAGCCGTGGCCGAGCTCGCAGCCGTGGCCGCGCTCGTTGCCGTGGCCGCGCTCGTTGCCGTGGCCGCGTCGGAATTCGACGCTGCGGCCGGGGTGTTCGTCGGCAACAAGTAGCTGGAGCCGGCCAACATCAGTTGCGATGCCGACCGCCCGAACTCGGTGATCCGATTGAGCGCACGCCCGAAGTCACCCGGTGAAAGCGTGTAGCTGTTGGCGTGCATCAACGCAACAGAGAGGTCGTCGCGGGCATTGAGAAAACCGGCGGTGACACTGGTAGCCGGGTCGGTCAGGGTCTGCCCGACCAGCGTGCCCAGCCCCTTCACGCCCGAACCCAGGTCGCCCAATACTTTCTCCGGGTGCCCGGAGGCGAGATCGTCGACGACGGCCTGGATGGTCTGTCCGACGTGCATCTGCAGGCGTAGCACGGCCAAGACCATCGGCAGGCCGATGTCGTTGACCACCAGAGGCAGGTTGTTGACCACCGCCGACAAGCTTCCGGCCGGATTGGCCAGCACGGCGTGCGCGACGGCGCTGACGTTGGGCACCAGCGCCGCCGACGTCACGCGATCCAGCACCGAGGGCACCCCGGTTTGACTGACGAACAGCCGGTTGAACGCGTCCTGGCCTACCGCCGCCTTGATCTGGTCGAGTTCCAGGTTGCTGGTGATCCAACCCAGATTGTTGTTCTGGTGCAGCGAATAACCCCATTCGAGCAGGCGCTGTCGCAGTTCGGCTTTCCGCTGCGTCGGGGTGACGACCGGGGTGTCCGCCGGGAGTGCGTCGCGGACGTCGTCGACATTGACGACCTGCGTCTGTATCGGGATGGACGGAGCCGTCCCGTCCGGCAGAGCCTGCCAGCGGAGGAACACATTTCCGTCGGGATTGTTGCTCGAATCAATCCAATTCGCCACGCCCGGATCGGTGCTGCTGATCACGTAATAGGTGAAGCCATCAGAACCTTTGAAGGTCTGAGTGTTGTTGAGGGTGCCGGAGGCCGTGGCATACGGCAGCGCATAGGTCCAGGCATCGTTGATTTGAAAGCCGGTATAGCCCGCGTCGATGTTCGGCACTTTCACGATGAGCGCTTGGCCGGGCTCGAGCGAAAAATGCCCGAAACTACTCAACTGGAAAGAATTCGAGGCCCCCACGGCATTGCCGGTCACCGTGATCGGCGTGAATGTGTTGCTCGGCAACGTGTTTTGTATCGTCTGCAGGCCCAGCAGGAAGCGGCTGTTGTTGACGGACGCAAAAGTCGTCGAGATCTGATTCAGCACCGCACTGATCTGCGTTTTCGACAGACGCGGCGGGAGCACGACGTCCGGCTGACCCGGCGTTTGTAGGGATACCGTGGCCCGCAGCAATCCCCAGTCGTCGGTGGTGTTGCGCACCAGCATCGACTTGTCGCCGGAGGTGTCGACCCAGTTTCCGGGCTGCGGCGTGGGGCTCAGAACGATCGTGTAGGTGCCGTCACTGTTGGGCGTGAAGCCGGTGAGGTTATAGGCGCGGTGCGGAATGATGTCGCCATTTCCGAGATAGTCACCTGCCGACGTGGTGATACTGAAATCGGCCGTACCGGGACCGGGGCGGACCGTCATGATTTGCGTACCGCCACTCACATGGGTGAACAGATACGGCGTGTCCGGATTCGAGATGTTCATGTTGGTGATCGGGTTGGTGCCGGGCGCATTCCAGGTATAGGGCACCGACTGCCCGTTCTGAGTTATCGAATTGTCCAGATTGAATTTACCGAGCGCGTTGAAGAGTTGACCCGTCGCGACAAGGCGCGCATATTGCGGCAGCAATGTCTTGTCGAAGTCCGTGACGAACGGGTAATTGCTGTTATTGGCGACAACGGCCTGCTGGGCCGCGAGAATCTGATCGATTTCAGTTTGAAACGGACTCGTGGCGGACGTCAGCGTGTACGCCAACCTGGCCGCCTGGCGATGGTCTCGGGATACGGTCGCGACGGGCTCGGTCGCGGCCGTCAGCGTGAACGCCAGCGCACTCGCGGTGACGATGGTCGCCACCCGGGCGGCCCGAACCCGCCCCGCACGTGGCAGCCGTCGGCGGGCGTCGCGGTTCAGGGAGACGCCGGCACCGTGATCGGCGATCAGGGATGAGCCGCACGTGGCGGCCGCACCGCTCGTGATCGGCCCGCTGTGGACCCGCGGCATCGATGACGGTGAGGTGGGTGTGACGTCTCGCATAGGTTGCCTCGCTGTGTGACAGAAATCTCGAATCGACTTGAACGAGACGAAATGGTTCCGCAGCTCACAAGCCCCAGACAAGGGCATACCGCATAGACATTGGCATCTGATTGTGCATAGTGCCTTGGTGCCATACGCTCCGCTGCATGGAGCCACGGGGCTGGGAGCCGCCGACACCACGCATCTGCGAGTTGATGCGCCTTGCCGCCGAACGGGTCATCAACCTGCCCCAAGACTGGCTCGACGAGTTGCATACCGCCACGCTGGCATCGGATTACATGCCGCCGGCCATCGTCGAGGATCCGGTTCTCGCCGGCGAGGTCCGCCGCAGCAACCGGGCAAACCAACTGCACTGGGCCGCCGCCAATATCGGGCACCCCGGCGAACCGGTGCCGGCCAATGTCGGAGCGGACTCGCTGGCCATCGCACGCGACCTGATCCGGCGCGGGCTCGACGAATCAGCTCTGCTGGACGCATACCGGATCGGCCACAACGTGGCATGGCGGCAGTGGATGCAGGTCGTGTTTGAACTGACGTCCGATGCCGTCGAGCAACGAGAGCTGCTCGAGCTGTCGGCACGGTCGATCACCGCATTCATCGACGCGACAATCGCCGGCATCCACCGACAGTTGCGGATCGAACGCGACGACCTGATCCGCGGCACACATGCCGAACGCCGGGAGATCGTCGCACTCATCCTTCATGGCGCGGCGATCACCGAGAAGCACGCCGAGAACAAGCTCGGCTACCACCTCGGACAGTGCCACACCGCAGCCGTCATCTGGGGCGACGAGTCCGACACCGACTTGGCCGATCTGGACCGCGCCGCCGAAGCGCTCACCCACACGGTCGGCGGACCCCGACCACTGTCGGTGCTGGCCGATGCCGCCACGCGGTGGGTGTGGGTGCCCGGACACACCGGTCCCGACCTGGATCGTGTCTGCGCCGCGGTCGATCAACTGCCAGGGGTGCGGATCGCCCTCGGGCCAACGGTGGCAGGAATCGACGGGTTCCGGCGCAGCCACCTCGATGCCATCACCACAGAACGCATCATGGCTCGCCTCGGCGCCGGCCGGCGCGTCGCCAGCTTCGCTGACGTCGAACTCGCCGCCCTGGTCACCGCCGACCCCGAATCGGCGCAGCGATTCATCAAACACACCCTGGGGGATTTCGCGACGGCCGATCCTGAACTCCAGCGGACCGTACTGACGTTCGTCCACGAGCAGTGCAACGCCTCGCGCGCGGCCGCTCACCTGTTCACCCATCGAAACACGTTGTTGAACAGGCTCACTCGTGCCAACGAGCTGTTGCCACAGCCACTGGAACACTCCAGCGTGAAGGTCGCGGTGGCGTTGGAAGCACTCCGCTGGTGCAACGCCGGCAGATAGGGCACGTGGGCCACCGCGGAACCCGGGCCGCCACTTGCCCGACCAACTCTGCGAAACTGGTCTACAGACTGAACGGAGTTCGGCTTGTCCACCCGCCACGCGATCGACCTCGAGCACACCCTGAGCGCCATCGGGCGCCGGGTGTTCGACGAGGTCTGGATCGGTCCTGCCCGCCGCTACCCCACCGCCGTCGCGGTCGTCGTGCTGGTGCTGTCTGCCGGGGTCAGCTGGTCGGAATCGCATCGGTGGGTGCTGAAGGTCGTCGCCATCCTGTTCACCCTGGCCGCGACTGCATCGGCAACGGCGCTGTGGCGCAAGCGGTTTCGCGTTTGTTGCGCGGCGCTGTATCTGTCGGGCGTGGCCACCGCCGCCGGGTTCGGCGCGGTCTGGTGGTGCCAGACGTCACCGGCGCGAGTCTCGGTGTGGTGGCCGCTGGCCGGTTTCGTCGCCGCCGCGGTGCTGGCCGTCTGCTGGCTGGGTGTGGTGCTGACGCCGCTGGAGCGGTCCCAGCCCGACATGCGGTTCAAGCCCGCCGGGAACTGAAGCCCCCTTTCGTACGACCAATGACAGCGTGATCGCCGACTCTGCCCTGCGCTGGGCGCTGACTGCCGTGTTCGCGGTGGCCGCGCTGCTGTTCGTGGGTGCCGGACGGCGGGTACCCGGACAACGCGGCGTCGGGGTGCTGCATGCGCTGGCCTCGGTGGGCATGATCGCGATGCTCTGGCCGGCCGGCATGCAGGTGTCGCCGCTGCTGTACGTGCTGGTGTTCACCGCCGGCGCGCTGTACTTCGCCTACCTGGCCCTGTTCGGCTTCGAGCTACCGCACCCTGTCTACCACTGCACGATGATGGCCGCGATGGCACTGATGGGCCTGCTGATGGCGCCCAATGCGGGCGTTCCGGTGGCTGCGGCCGGTTCGGGGGCCCAAGCCTCCGGTCACCACAGCGCCCACCTGGGTCACGGCGCCGTCGCCGTGACTCCCCCCGGCTGGTTCACCGTGGTGTGCATCGTGCTCGCGATCGGATTCTGCGCCGCCGCGCTGTGGTGGTTCTACCTGCTGGTGCGCGGGCCGAAGCGCCCGTACGCCGACCTGCTCATGGCGCTCGGCATGAGCGCCGCCTTCGCCGTCATGGCCGTCTGACCCTCTCGAAAGGACAACATGCCCAAGCTGATCCAGACCCTCGCCGCCGTCACCGCGACGACGGCCTGCGCCGTCGCGCTGGCCGCACCGGCCGCCGCCCACGTCAAGGTCACCGGCGACGCCACCCAGGGTGGCTGGGGCGTGCTGAACTTCCGCGTGCCGACCGAGTCGGACACCGCGTCCACCACCGGCCTGCTCGTCGTGCTGCCCGACGACCAGCCGATCATCTCGGTCAGCACGCAGCAGAAGGCCGGCTGGACGGCGACCATCACCAAGAAGAAGCTGCCCGCTCCGCAGAAGGACGACGACGGCGCCGAGGTCACCGAGTACGTCTCGTCGGTCGAGTGGAAGGCCACCGCGCCGGACGCGCCCATTCCGCCGCATCAGTTCAACGTCTTCGCCATCTCGGCCGGCCCGCTGCCCAAGGTCAACACGCTGACGCTTCCCGCGGTCCAGACCTACAGCGACGGCAAGACCGTCAACTGGAACGAGAAGGCCAACCCGGGCCAGCCCGAGCCCGAGCACCCGGCGCCGGCCCTGCACCTCAAGCCTGCCGGCGGCGGGGACCACGACCGGCCCGCGGCCGCGGCTCCGGCGGCTGCGGCGCCGACGTGGCCGGGCCTGACGGCGCTGGCCGTGTCGGTGGTCGCGTTGCTGGTGGCGATCGCTAGCCTGGCAGCCTCCCGACGAAAGACGAGTCACGACTAGAAAACTGAGACCGGTCGCAGCGCTGCTCGCGGCTCTGCTCGCGCTCCTGCTGCCGGCTCCCCTCGCACACGCGCACGCCGTCCTGGTCTCCAGCGATCCGGTGGACGGCGCCACCCTGCCGGCCGCGCCGACCCGGGTCACCTTGAGCTTCGATGAGCCGGTTCGCCTGATTCCCGGTGCGGTTCAGGTGATTTCGAACTCCGGCGCGCGGGTCGACCGGGAGGTGCGGCAGCGGTCGGGCAACACCGCCGTGGAACTGGACCTGCCGCCGAACCTGCCACGCGGCAGCTACACCGCGACGTGGCGGCTGATGTCGGCCGACGGGCACGAGGTGTCCGGGTCGGTGAGTTTCGGTGTGCAGCAGGCGCCGGACGCGCCGCCGGAGGTTCGTCCGGTCGCGTCGTCGTCGGCAGCATCGGATGTCGCCCGCGGTCTCACGTACGCCGGCCTGGTGCTGTGCGTCGGTGTGCTCGCGGCGGCCCGGCTGGTGTGGGGGTGGGCGCTCGCGTTGCGCCGCACCCGAGTCCTGGCCGGCATCGGCTGGCTGCTGCTGGCCGCCGCGACCGTCATCAACGCCGTCACCACCGGCCCCGACATCCAGCTCTACGTGCAGGCCGCCCTGCTCGTGCTGCTCGCGGCGACCACCCGCGCCGGCACCGCGCTGTTCGTCGTGATCGCTACGGCACTCGCGGCCAGTGTCGCCGCGTCCGGGCACGCCTCGGCAGGCCCGGACCCGTGGCTCGCCACCACCGTCACCACCGTCCACCTGTTGGCCATGGCGCTGTGGCTGGGCGGGCTGGCCGTGCTGATGCTGGTGGTCCTGCCCGCCCGGCGCAGCGACGAGCTGCAGCGGTGGTCCCGGGTGGCGTTCGGCTGCGTCGCGGCGGTCCTGCTCACCGGCGAGTATCAGGCCTGGCGGCAGGTGTCGCCGATCGAGTCACTCTGGTCGACCGGCTACGGAATGGCCTTGTGCGCCAAGGTTTTCCTGGTGACGCTCATGGCCGCCCTGGCCTACCTCGGCCGGCGCCGGCTCACCCCGGAGCGGCTGCGCCGAACCGTACCGTGGGAGACCGCGCTCGCGGTGCTGGTCTTGATCATGACCACGGTGCTCACCGGCGAGCCGCCCGCCCGCACCACGTACGGCCCCGCGTTCACCGCCACCGCCGCACTCGATGAGGACCGGCAGGCACAGGTGCATCTGGACACCACGCGGCACGGCGCCATCCCGATCGACGTCGCGGTGCCCGGCGCCACCGGGCTGCGGGGCACTCTGTCGAGCGCCGAGATCGCCTCTCTGCCGGTGCGTTTCACGGCGGGTCCCGACGGTCACTGGCACAGCACGTATGCCACCGCGCCGCGGCCGGGACTGTGGACGCTGCAGCTGACGGTCCAGTTCGGCCCGAACGACGCCACCGTCACCAGCGTGCCGTTCCGCGCCTGGTGACCTGAGCTACCGGGGCGCCGTCATCATCTCGGCGATCAGCCGGTAGCGGTGCAGGTTGTGTCGCGCGTCGACCAGCGCGTCGTGGGAATCGCGCGGCCGCGGTGGCATCCGCGGGCTGCCGCAGTCCTCCCAGAACTGCCGCAGTTCGCGGGTGAAGCGCGGCATCGCCGGCGGCAGGTCGGCCATCGGGCCCCACAGCTGGCACAGCACCACGTGGTCGTACGCGCCGACCCAGGCCCACAATTCGATCGGCTCGTCACCGTCGATGTTGAAGAAGTCCTCGAGCTCGGCACGAATCTGCCGCCGCGACCGCCACACCTGCGACGACGGTGACGGCAGCTTCGGCAGCACGTTCTTGCGCACCCAGGAGCCCGCCCGATCGGGGTCGAACTCCGAGGAGACGGCGTAGTACTCGCGCCCGTCCTCGGCGGCCACACCGATCGAGATCAGGTCGATGGTGCGACCGTCGTCGATGAACTCGGTGTCGTAAAAAAACTTCATTCAGGCAACCTCGGTCGGCGTTCGGTCCGGCGGCGCGGGTGCCGCGTGGATCTCGCGGTCGAGCTGTTGGTCCACGTCCGCGTCGTCGGGAAACTTTGGCATACCGGCGATCGCATCCTGTAACCACAGCTTCGCCCGCACCACCGGCCGGCGCAGCCACCGCTCGCGTTCCAGCGCTTTGTGCATCTTGCGCGGCCGGCTCGTGTACCGCCAGCGGGCCCACGGCGCGTGCGGTCGCGACAGCCGGATTGCGCCGATGACCAGCAGCGGTGTGATGAACATCCCAATCAGACCGGTCCACACCTTGCCCTTGAGCAGCACGATGACGGCCATCGCGAGCGTGATGAGGGCCAGCGCGACGACCATGACGCGGGCCGCCACGTCCTGGTCGTCACGCCAGACGGTGATGTCGAAGAACGACAGCGGGTTGAACCCCAGGATCAGCAGGCCGGCCACCGCGATGGCGACGAAGACCGCGTCGACCGAGGTACGGCCGTCCTCGGCCCAATACACGTCGGACAGGTGCAGGATCAGCGCGAACTCGTCCAGGACCAGGGCCGCACCGATACCGAAAAAGATTGCCGCCACGGTGAATTCGGGGACGCCGCCGTCGACCGCCAGCGTCACCATCGTCACGCCCGACACCATCACCAGCACCACGCCGATCACCGCGTGATGGATGTGCAGGCCGCCGTGCCCGATGTTGCGCGGCTGCCACCACTTGCGCGGCGCCGGGTTGTCGGCGTGGGCCCGGATATACCGGACCACGGTGCGGGTGACGAAAAACGTCAGGATGAACGCAATCAGGCACCACAACAGTGGCAGCCGCCCACTCGATACGAACTCCGTAGGTAAGGGCGACCGCACGGGCAGAAACTTACGCCCGTGCATGCGTGTCACTGCCCCGCAGGGCGTCGACGCGCCGGTCCCCCCGATAGGCTGTCCGGCGAGATGCGTATGGGAACTTGGTCGTGGCCCGCCTCCGGTCAACGGCTGGCCTGGCTGCTGTTGCAGTTGCTGGCCATGTTGACGTTGGTATGGGGCGCCTGGCGGCTGCTGGGTCATACGCCGTACCGGATCGACATCGACGTGTACCGCATGGGCGGCCGCGCCTGGCTGAACAACACGCCGCTGTACAGCGAGAGCACCATCTTCCGCACCGAGGCCGGCATCGACCTGCCGTTCACGTACCCGCCGCTGGCCGCGATCATGTTCGCGCCGTTCGCCTGGCTCCCCCTGCCCGCGGCAAGCGTGGCCATCACGGTGACGACGTTCGTGTTGTTGCTGGTGTCCATCGTGATCGTGCTGACCCGCCTGGACGTCTGGCCGCAGTCGCGGCTCGGCGGATCGGCCCTGGCCCGCCGCTGCTGGCTTGCCGTCGCGATCGTCGGGCCGGCCGTGCTGTTCCTCGAACCGGTGCGGTCCAACTTCAACTTCGGTCAGATCAACGTCGTCCTCATGACGCTGGTGATCGCCGACTGCGTTCCCCGCCGTACGCCGTGGCCGCGCGGCCTCCTGCTCGGGGTGGCGATCGCCCTCAAGCTGACCCCGGCCGTCTTCCTGCTGTACTTCCTGCTGCGCCGCGATTTCCGCGCGCTGCTCACCACGGTGGCGTCGTCGGTCGTGGTCACGCTTGTCGCGTTCGCGCTGGCCTGGGGCGACTCGTGGGAGTACTGGACCAAGACGGTCCGCAACACCGACCGCATCGGCACCGCGACGCTGAACACCAACCAGAACATCTCCGGCACGCTGGCGCGGTTCGGGATGTCGGCGACGCCGCGATTCGTGCTCTGGGTGCTGCTGTGCTTCGCGGTGCTGGCGCTGACGGTGTGGGCGGCCCATCGGGTGCTCCGCGCGGGCCAGCCGGTGCTGGCTCTCATGTGCGTGGCGATGTTCGGCCTGGTGGTGTCGCCGGTGTCGTGGTCGCATCACTGGGTGTGGGCCCTGCCGACCATGGTGACCATCACCGTGATCGCCTACCGCGAACGCAGTGCCACTCTCGCCGTGGTGAGCGCGCTCGGCGCGTTCCTGCTGATCTTCACGCCGATCCGGCTGCTGCCCGAGCACCACGAGGTCGACGCGACGGTGTGGCGTCAGGTGATCGGCAGCTCGTACGTGTGGTGGGCACTGGCCGTCATCGCCGCGGCGGGCACCATCACCGGCCGCGGCACGCCGTCAGCCGACGCGGCCGAGCACGTCGCACCGGTCTCGGCGACGAACTGACCGCGCCGGGGGCCCGGCCGGCGCGACGGTGACGACACGGCGGTCCGAGAGCCGATTTTCCGCCACCGCGTCACGTTGGCGACGCGGCGTGCCGGCCCACGAAATCACGTAAGCCGAGGACTGCCGTTTGGTGACGGCAATCCTCGGCTCAGCGTTGTGGCGTGTTCAGCCGGCTTTGATCGCGGGCGGCGGTGTCTTGCCCTCTTTGACGTCGGCCGCGTAGAGGTCGACGTACTCCTGGCCGGACAGCCGCATCAGCTCGTACATGACCTCGTCGATGACGGCGCGCTCGATGAAGCGGTTACCGGCCAGGCCCTCGAAGCGGCGGAAGTCCATTGGCTTGCCGAACTTCACCTCGACGCGCGCGAAGTGCCACATCTTGCTTCCCGGCGGGTTCACGACGTCGGTATTGATCATGGCGACGGGAATGACGGGGATGCCGGTCTCGAGTGCGATGCGGGCCAGGCCGGTCTTGCCCTTGTAGAGCTTGCCGTCGGGCGAACGCGTGCCCTCGGGGTACATGCCGAGCAGCTTGCCCTGGTCGAGGATCTTGGCGGCGGCGGCCAGCGCGTCGGCCGCGGAATCGGCGTTGGTGCGGTCGATCGGCACCTGGCCGGTCGACGAGTAGAAGAACTTGATCAGCTTGCCCTTGATGCCGGTACCGGTGAAGTACTCGGCCTTGGCCAGGAAGAAGATCCGGCGGCGCAGCACCAGCGGCAGATAGAAGCTGTCGACGACGGCCAGGTGGTTACTGGCCAGCAGAACGGGACCCTCGTCGGGAACGTATTCCAGCCCCGTCACTTTCGGACGGCCCAGCAGGCGCAGCAACGGGCCCATCAAGATGTACTTGTAGAACCAGAAGAACATCGAACCTCCCGCTGAGGGCCCCCGGACGGTGCCCCCGACAACTTTACCCACCGACTGTCGGCCCGACCACAGCCCGCAGCGGACTGGTCATTCCTCCACAGATACCGGAATGGACTGGTAGCGACCCGGCCCTGGTGGGCCGTCCGGATCGTCGGGCTGGCGGTGCCTGCCAGCCGGACCGGACGGGTCCGTCGGCGGCTCGGGGTGCGGGCCGACGGGCCCCTTGTCGGCGAGCGCGGCGCGCACCGCGTCGAGAAAAGTCGTGCTGTGTTCGGCGATGGCCGTCAGCATCGGGTGCTGTTCGTCGTTGGCCAGGGCGACCAGTGCGCACACCGGGCACCACACCTGGTTGCAGTCGCTCGGGTTCTCGCCGTCGGCGAGCATGGCCACGGACAGCCGGACGACGGGATCGATCTTGTCGAGAAGCGCCTGGGCCAGCAGCCGCAGGTCCACCGGTAGGTCGCCCAGAGCGTCTGCCCCGAAATCGGTGTGCGTCACTTGGGCCACACCTCCGGGTCAGGGCGAAAACGGACGGTCAGTTCACAGCCGCGCAACGACGCGCCGATGACGATGCAGCGGCGCAGGACTGATGCCAACGGGACCCGGCGCCGGGTGCCACCCGAGCCGATGATCAGGTCGTCGTCGACGCGGCCCAGCGTCAGAGACCCCGGGTCGATTTGCGGCAATTCTATCCGCAGCCGGTAGACGGCATCCAATCCTGAGCCCGATTCGCGGTCGACGACGGGGCGCGGCGGCGCGGGCGGCGCGGCGCCGTGCCGCAGCCGTGACGCCTCGAGCAGTTCCCCCAGTGCCTTCGGCCCGATGGGTTCGCCGGCCAGGTGCGGCACCAGCACCAGGCGCACATCGCCGACGGCGGCATCCAGGTCGCTGAGCATGCTGCGCTGCTCGGCGATGCGCTCGGCGTACCAGTCGAAGGCCGGGTGCGCGGGCAGGTTCACGTACTCGTACGAATCGTCTTGGATCAGAACCTGATTCACGATCAGCTCCGACACGTGCACGCCCATCAGGGTGAGCGACGCCAGCGTCCGCACCGCTTCGGCCACCACCACCCGTTCCGGGGTGAGCACCAGGTGCGCGGTGACGTCCGGCTGGTCGAGCAACTCCCCCAGCGCCTCGGTGGCGGCGGCGAGTCGCTCGACGAGCGTGACCATGGCGACGGTCTTGGCGTCGGCCAGACCGACCGACAGCCGCCGGTGCCGCGGCCAGGCCTTCTCCAGGTACAGGGCGAACGCGGCGGGCAGCGTCAGCATCCGCATCGCGTCGGCCGTCGAGGCGCAGTCGACGATCACGTGGTCCCAGTTGCCCGACGCCGCCAGCTCGGCGACCTCGTGCAGCCCCAGCACCTCCTGAATCCCGGGTAGCGCCGAAAGTTCCTCCGGTGCAACGTCTCCCACATCGGAGTCCGGGAACCGGGCGACCAGCACCGCGGCCACCTCACGCCACCTGGCCTCGAGCAGCGCCAGGGTGTCGAGCGCCAGGGCATCGAGCACGACGCCGGCGCCGTCGTCGACGGGCACCTGCGTGGGCGTCCGGAGTCCGGTCGGCGGGACGTCCGCGCCGAGCACGTCACCCGTGGAGTGGGCCTGGTCCGTCGACACGATGAGGACCCGCTGCCCGGCGCGGGCATCACGCACCGCGGTGGCCGTGGCCACCGTCGACTTGCCTACTCCACCCTTACCGACGAACAGACTGATCCTGGCACGCCCAGCAGGGTCCGCGTCACTCAGACTCGACTCGCTTCTTGAGGTCCTTGAGCGCCGTGTCGGTCAGGCGGCGCTCTGCCTTGCGTTTGAGCAATCCGATCATCGGAATCATCAGATCGACCGACAGTTCGTAGGTCACCTCGGTGCCAGAACCCTTGGGCGACAAGCGGTATGTGCCTTCGAGCGCCTTGAGCAGGGTGCTGGACACCAGGGACCAGCTCACCGACTTGCGGTCGGCGGGCCACTGGTACGTGAACACCATGGTGTCCTTGAGGACCGTGGCGTCGAGGACCATCCGGGCGGTCTTCGGGTAGCCGTCGGCGTAGACGTCCAGGACTTCGGTCTCCGGGTACTCGGCGACCCAGTCGGGATATGAGCCGATGTCGGCGATGACGTCCATCACGGTCGCCGGGTCGGCGTCGATGTAGATGGTCTGCGCAGTCTTGTCAGCCACGTGTCCACTTCCCGAGTTGACGATGCCGGCGCGGGCGTCGCGCGCCCGTCTGCCGAGTTCTCAATGTACCGCCAGCGCCCGGCCCTGGCCGGGCGATGCCGGGGCTCAGGCCAACCGGGATACGCCCACCGGGCGCGACCGCTCGAGATCGGTCTTGATCTCGAAAGCCATGTTCTTGCCGGCCACCCGGCGACGATGGTTGAGGTCTGCCAGGTTCAGCTCGGCCAGCGCGGCACCGGACACGCCCGTCGGCTCGGCGTGCAGGAAGTAGTGCAGCACGACGCCGTCCATGACGGTCTCCAGCCACACCTCCATGGTCCCGGTCAGTGCACCGGTGACGGTCCACCGCTGCCCCGCCGGACCGCGGTCTTCGACGACCGTCAGCTTGAGGTCCGGCCACCAGCGCCGCCAGCTGCTCTGGTTCGCCACGGCGGCACCGACAGCGGCTGGGTCGGCGCACACGAAGGTCTCGTCGGCGATCTGGATGCTGTTCATCCCGACCAGCTTCACATACGCCTCCACAGTGTGATGAAGCACCCGACTACGCTGAGCACGGCATTGCTGTCACGGCACTGCTGCCAGTACTGCTTTGCTCTGACCCGAAAGGCCACATCCGTGCGTGAGTTCAGCGTTCCCGCATCGTTCACCATCGGCGAATACGACAACGTCGTCGCCCCGGTGTACTCCCTCGAGCGCGATGACCCCAAACACGTAGCCATCCAGCGCCTGGTCGGAGACACCTGGACCGACGTCACCAGTGCCGACGTCGCCGCCCAGGTCCGGGCCACCGCCCTCGGCCTGATCGCCAAGGGCGTCAAGCCCGGCGACCGCGTGGTGCTGCTGTCGGCGACCCGCTACGAGTGGCCGATCATCGACTTCGCGATCCTGTCGATCGGCGCGGTGACGGTGCCCATCTACGAGACCTCCGCCGCCGATCAGATCCGGCACGTGCTGGCCGACTCCGGCGCCGTGCTGGCGTTCGCCGAGGCCGACGCCCACGCCGCCAAGATCGAGTCCATCCGGTCGGAGGTGCCCGCGCTCGGTGAGGTGCTGGTCATCGACGGCGGCGCCCTCGACCAGCTGGCCACCGCCGGCGCCGGCGTCGACCGCGCCGAGCTGGACGCCCGCCTGGCCGGCATCAAGTCGAGCGATCCGGCCACCCTGATCTACACCTCCGGCACCACGGGCCGCCCCAAGGGCTGCCAGCTGACCCACGCCAACCTCCTGTCGGAGCTGCGCGGCGTCAAGGCCTGCTTCCCCGACCTGCTCGCCAAGGGTCAGAAGCTGCTGGTGTTCCTGCCGCTGGCGCACGTGCTGGCCCGCGCCGTCGCGGTGGCCGGCTTCAGCAACCAGGTGACCCTCGGCTTCACCAGCGACATCAAGAACCTGGTGCCGATCCTCGGGGTGTTCAAGCCGACGCTCGTGGTGTCGGTGCCGCGCGTGTTCGAGAAGGTCTACAACACCGCCGAGCAGAACGCCCGCAACGACGGCAAGGGCAAGATCTTCCAGATCGCCGCGGACACGGCCATCGAATGGAGCAAGGCGCAGGACACCCCCGGCGGCCCGGGCCTGCTGCTCAACCTGAAGCACACGGTGTTCGACAAGCTGGTCTACGGCAAGCTCAAGGCCGCGCTCGGCGGCAACTGCGTCGGCGCCATCTCCGGCGGCGCCCCGCTCGGCGCCCGGCTGGGCCACTTCTACCGCGGCGTCGGCGTCACCATCTACGAGGGCTACGGCCTGACCGAGTCCAGCGCCGCCATCACCGTCAACCGGGTCGGCGAGTTGAAGGTCGGCACGGTCGGCAAGCTGGTGCCCGGCAACAGCATGCGCATCGCCGAGGACGGCGAGCTGCTGCTGTCCGGCGGCGTGGTGTTCAGCGGCTACTGGAACAACCCGACCGCCACCGACGAGGCGTTCACCGACGAGTGGTTCCACACCGGTGACCTCGGCGCCATCGACGACGACGGCTACCTGTCGATCGTCGGGCGCAAGAAGGAGATCATTGTGACCGCGGGCGGCAAGAACGTCGCCCCGGCCCCGCTGGAAGACGTCATGCGGGCGCACCCGCTGATCAGCCAGGCCATGTGCGTGGGTGACCAGGAGCCGTTCATCGCCGCCCTCATCACCATCGATCCCGAGGCGTTCGAGGGCTGGAAGCAGCGCAACAACAAGGACGCCGGCGCATCGGTGGGCGATCTGGCCGAGGACGCGGCGCTGGTCGCCGAGATCCAGAAGGCCGTCGACGACGCCAACCAGACGGTGTCGAAGGCCGAGGCCATCCGGAAGTTCCGGATTCTGCCGGTCGACTTCACCGAGGACACCGGCGAGCTGACGCCGACGCTGAAGGTCAAGCGCAAGGTCGTCGCCGAGAAGTTCGCGGCCGAGATCGCGGCGCTCTACAGCTGAGCAGCGCTACAAGAGCGCTACAACAGCTCGGATAGCCGCTCGCCCTTGAGCTTCCACTGCCAGTTGTCGACGACGAACTGACGGCCGGCGGCGCCCATCGCGGCGGCCAGATCCGGGTTGGCCAGGACGTCGGTGATGGCGGCGGCGATGTCTTCGACGTCGCGGCCGTCGACCACATGGCCGGTCTTGCCTTCCACGACGGTCTCCGGTGCGCCGCCGGAGTCACCGGCGACCACCGGCACGCCGCACGCCGAGGCCTCGAGGAAGACGATCCCCAGGCCTTCGACATCGAGCCCGTTGCCCCGGGTCCGGCACGGCATGGCGAAGACGTCGGCCATCGCGTGGTGGGCCGGCAACTCGTCGCCGGGCACGCCGCCGGTGAACACCACGTGGTCGGTGACGTCGTAGCGGCGCGCGAGCTTCTGCAGATCGTCGCGGTACGGCCCGTTGCCGACGATCACCAGCGCGGCACCGTCGATCCGCTGCCGGATGACGGGCAGCGCCCGGATCAGCATGTCCTGTCCCTTGCGCGGCACCAGACGGGACAGGCAGACGATCACCGGCCGCTGCCCCAGCCCGTACCGGGCCCGCAGCTCGGCGCGGGCCACCTCATCGGGGACGAAGCGGTCGACGTCGACGCCGGGTGACAGGTATTCCAGCGCGGCATCCGGGCCGAAGGCCGCGGCGAACCGGTTCCGCGTGTAGTGGCTGACGAAGGTCACCACGTCCGTGTTGTTTCCGATGTGCCGCAACGCGTTTCGCGCGACCGGCAGCATCGACCACCCCACCTCGTGCCCGTGCGTGCTGGCCACCACCCGGGTCGCCCCGGCATCGCGCGCCAGCGGGGCCAGCAGCGCCAGCGGCGCGGCCGCGCCGAACCACACGGTGTCGATGTCGTGCTCGGCGATGAGTCGACGCATCCGCAGCGCGACGGTCGGCTCGGGCACCATCAACGTCGTCGGGTGGCGGACCACCTCGTACCCGGCGGCCGCGGCGGCCTTGTCGTATTCCGGCGCGCCCTTCCATTTCGGGGCGTACACCGTCAGCTCGTGCGACCCGCGGACGAGCAGCTCGCCGACCAGACTCTCCAGATACGACTGGATGCCACCGCGGCGGGGCGGAAAATCGTTGGTCAACAGCAGCACCCGAGACATCGCGGTCAGGCTATCGCGTCAGCCCCGGGCCGCGAGCCACCGCTGCCACACAGCGGTCAACGCGTCGCGGTCCGTGCCGAGGGTGGCGGTCAGCGCGGTGTCGAGGTCGGGATGCCCGGCACCGCACGCCGCCAGATACAGCCGGCGCAGCACCGGATCGCCGAACTGCGCGCCGACGAACCGGGCGAACCACCAGGCGCGGTCATAGGCCAGCGACAGCGCCGGCCCGACGATCTGGAAGTCGGCATTGGTGGGTAGCACCGCCATGCCGGCCGGCGCCGGTCGCGGGGTGCGCGGGCGGCTGACGTAGTCGGCGACGCCCTCGGTCAGGCACCAGGGCGCGTCGGCGGCCGTGACGGGCCGGGAGGCGTAGTGAAAAAGCTCGTGGCGCAACACGATTCGCAGCGCCCCGGGCCCCATCGCGGCGGCGCCGGGCGCGAACACGATGCGGTCGACGGTGGTGGCCGCGGCGAATTCTTCCTTCCCGCCGGCCAGTGCCCGGAACTCCTCGTCGGTGCCGGTGGTCACGATGGTGATCTGACGGCGCCAGTCGGCACCCCAGAACGCGGTGACCGCGGCGGCCGCGCCGTCGAGTTCGGCGGTGATGCGCCCCGGCAGCGTCGAGCCGGGATCGAGGACCAGCAGTTCGGCGGTCCGGCCATCGGCCAGCCGGATGGTGGTCGGCGCCGTCGGCATCGGTGGCGCCGTCGGTGGCACGGACGGTGGTGCGGCGGCCGGCACGTCAGCCGCATGGCCGCGGCTCAGCACGAATGCGGCCGCAGCCGACTCTGCGGCGAGAAGGCCGAGAACTACGCGACGGGAGACGCTCAGTAGCGACGCACGTTGTAGATCGGCGCGTTGTCGACCGGCGCCACCCGCACGGGCACACCGAACGTCGAGGCGTGGACCATCATGCCGTCGCCGATGTAGATGCCCACGTGCGAGGCGTCGGAGTAGTAGCTCACGACGTCACCGGGCTGCATCTGGTCGCGCGACACCGGCTGTCCGCCGGCGGCCTGCGCGTAGCTCGAGTGCGGCAGCGAGATGCCGGCCTGCTGGAACGCCCACATCACGAGACCTGAGCAGTCGAACTGGCCGGGACCCGCGGCACCCCAGACATAGGGGTCGCCGATGCGGGTCAGCGCGGCCTGCACCGCGATGGCGCCGGCAGCAGTGCCGCTGCCATCCGACGGGGCGGGCGCACCCTCGACGGGCGGGTTGGGGCCGGCGGCGTTGATGGACGGATCCTGGCCGGGGGCCGGCGGCACCGCGTCCGGGTTCGGCGGGAGGCCGTCCGGGGCCGGGGCGGGCGGCGCGGCGGCCGGAGCCGGCGGAAGGGCGGCCAGCGCCTGCCGCTGGCTCGGCGTCAGCGCGGTGTAGCGGGACTTGACGATGGCGATCTGCACCTGCAGCTTGCTTTGCTTGGACTGCAGATCGGCACGCACGGCGGCGGCCTGCTCGGCCGCGGTCTTGGCTTCGGACGCCAGCTTGGCCGAGTCGGCCTCGGCCTTGGTGGCGGAGTCGGAGGCGCTGTGGAAGTTGGCCATCTGCACGGCCATCTCGCCGGCCATCACGCGCTGGACCGAGAGCTGGTCGATCAGGCCCTGCGGGGAATCGGCGGTGAGGATGGCGTCGATGCCGTCGGTGCGGCCACCCATGTACTGCGCTGCAGCAATCTTGTCGACCGAGTCCTGGTAGGTAGCCAGGTCGTTCTTGGCGACCTCCGCGGCAGCGGCCGCAGCCTCGTGCTTGCTGTCGGCGGCCTTGGCAGCAGCCAGCTTCTTGTCCAGATCGAGCTGCGCGGCGTGCATGGCCTCAGTGGTCTGCTCAGCCTGGCGCGAGAGCTCGTTGAGCTTTGCTACGGCGTCGTCCGCCGGATCGGCCTGGACGTTGCCCGCAAAGGCACTACCAAGTATGGTGAGCCCCGCGATCGCACCGGCTACTGGTCGTTTAAGACCGCAAATGGTGCGGTGCGTGCGGTGGAGACTCAAGATTTCGCGTCCTTCAACTGCGGGTTCGAGCCGCTTCGAACTCAGTGAGGTCTCGAATAGGTTACGAAACGGCATCGGCGTTGTCCAACGGGAATGGCCAATCTATCAGCCCGTCCCCCGATCCCGTTAACCAGCATCACAATGTGAGGGTCGTCACGCTACGCCCGTAGTGCTTGACTTTGTCTCGTTTTGAGTACCCACCCCTCCCTTGGGTCGGCCGATCGGAACCAACCGCAGCCGCGGCGCCATGCCGGCATCGGCGAGCACCTCGAGCGCGCGGCGCTCGTCGTCCAGCAGTGTCTCGGGCACGCCCAGCAAAACACTGACCACGCAGTCACCGCAGCCGGGACCGCGCACCGCGCAGTCGTCGCAGTCGATCTTGACCGGCCCGTTGTCGAACTTCATCTCTGACTCCTTCATCGGTTGAGGCGCACGCTAGCGACGTCCACCGACAAAAAAGTGCGGGTGATCAGCAACCGGATAACGGAATGACATCGATGGGATTTCTTGTCGGTGCCGGCCCCTACTGTCACGTCATGGGCTCCGGCAGCGCCACCGACCAGTTGGCTTTCGACCTCGATGAGGCGTTGCTGCGCGACACCACATTCGTGGTGGTCGACCTGGAGACCACCGGTGGCCGCGCCCGGGCGGACGACACCGGAGGCGGCTGGGACGCCATCACCGAGATCGGCGCGGTCAAGGTGCGCGGCGGCGAGATCATCGGCGAACTGGCCACCCTGATCGACCCGGGTCGCGCCATCCCGCCGCAGATCGTGCAGCTGACCGGCATCACCACGGCCATGGTCTGCGACGCCCCGCGCATCGAATCGGTGCTGCCCACATTCCTGGAGTTCTGCCGCGGCGCGGTCCTGGTCGCCCACAACGCGGGCTTCGACATCGGATTCCTGCGGGCCGCGGCCGAGCGGGCGCAGCTGCCCTGGCCCAACCCGCCGGTGTTGTGCACCGTCAAGCTGGCCCGCCGGGTCCTGACGCGCGACGAGGCGCCGAGTGTGCGGCTCTCGGAGCTGGCCCGGTTGTTCCGCGCCACCACCACACCCACACACCGCGCCCTCGACGACGCCCGCGCCACCGTCGACGTCCTGCACGGACTGCTCGAGCGCATCGGCAATCAGGGCGTGCACACCGTGGCCGAGCTGCGCGGCTATCTCCCGGACGTCACCAAGGCACAGCGCCGCAACCGCAAGCTCGCCGACGCACTGCCGAACTCCCCCGGCGTCTATCTGTTCCGCGGACCGTCCGAGGAGGTGCTGTACGTGGGCACCGCGGTCGATCTGCGCCGCCGGGTGCGGCAGTACTTCACCGGCGCCGATCCCCGCGCCCGTATGAAAGAGATGGCGTCCCTTGCCATTCGCGTCGACCACGTCGAGTGCGCGCACGAGCTGGAGGCCGGGGTGCGCGAACTGCGGCTGCTCGCCGCGCACGCGCCGCCCTACAACCGGCGTTCGAAGGCACCGCACAAGTGGTGGTGGGTGGTGCTCACCGACGAGGCCTTCCCCCGGTTCAGCGTGGTGCGCGCACCGCGCCACGACCGGGCGGTCGGCCCGTTCCGGGCGCATGCCGACGCCGTCGACGCGGCGCTGCTGCTGGCCCGCTTCACGGGCGTGCGGACCTGTACGACGCGGCTGGCACGGGCCGCCCAGCACGGGCCGCAGTGTCCGGAGCGGGAACTGTCGCCATGTCCGGCGCCCCGCGGCATCACCGCCGGCGCCTACGCCGAATTCGCCGACCGGGCCGCGGAAAACATTGCCGGCGTTGATGATTCCGCGCTCTGCACGGCACTGAAACACATCGACGAGCTGGCGGCCGAGGGCCGTTTCGAGAGCGCGGCGCGGCTCCGGGACCACGCCGCGACCGTCATCGACGGATTGTGGCGCGGCCAGCGCCTGCGCGCGCTGACGGCACTGCCCGAACTCGTGGCCGCCCGGCCCGACGGCGCCGGCGGCTGGCATCTCGTCGTGGTCCGGTACGGCCAGTTGGCAGCCGCAGGCAATGCGCCGCGGCGAGTCCCCCCGATGCCCGTCGTCGACGCGATATCCGCTGCGGCACAGGTGATCCTGACATCGGAGCGGCCACTGGGCGGCGCGCCCGTCGAGGAGGTCGCGCTGATCGTGCGCTGGCTCGCCGCGCCCGGTGTGCGCATCGTGCGCACCGATTCCGGCGCCGGGCCGGAGGTCGGCTACTGCTCGCCGATCACCGCCGCGGGGCGGTGGGCCGAATGGGCCGCCACCGCCCGGTCGGCCCGGGCGGCAGCGCAGCAGGCAGAGCGGTCAGACCTTCTGGGTGAACCGAGCCCACCTCGCGAGCAGCTGCTCGGCCGCACCCGAATCGATCGCCTCGGTGGCGCGGGCCAGGCCCCGCTCCCACGCCGGCACCCACTGGGCGTCGCTGGATAGCCCGGCATGAGCCACCATGGCCCCTGCGGCGTTGAGCACCACGGCATCCCGGACCGGACCCTTCTGGCCCGCGAACACCGCCCGCACCGACTCCGCGTTGGCCTTGGCGTCACCGCCGCGCAACTCGCTCAGGTCGGCGCGCGCGAAACCGAATGCCTTCGGGTCCAACGTCAGCCGCTCGACGGTGCCCGCCTGCACCCGCCAGATGGTGCTCGTCGTCGTGGTGGTCAGCTCGTCGAGCCCGTCGTCGCCGTGCACGACCAGGACGCTGGAGCCGCGCGCGGCGAACACCCCGGCCATCACCTCGGCCAGCTCTGCCCAGGCGCAGCCGATCAGGCCGGCGCGCGGCATGGCCGGATTCGTCAGCGGCCCCAGGAGATTGAAGACCGTCGGCACCCCGATCTCCCGGCGTACGGACGACGCGTGCCGGTACGACTGATGGAACTGCGGGGCGAAGGCGAAGCCGATACCCACCTCGGCGACCGAGCGTGCCACGTCGCCCGGCGACAGGTCGATCCGGACGCCCAGCGCCTCCAGGGTGTCTGCACCGCCCGACAACGACGACGCCGCGCGGTTCCCGTGTTTGATCACCGGCACCCCGCACGCGGCGACGACGATCGACGCCATCGTGGAGAGGTTGACGGTGTTGGAGCCGTCCCCGCCGGTCCCCACGATGTCGACCACGTCGCTGCCGATCGCGGCGAGCGCGTCGGCGGGCACTTTTCGGGCGTGTCGCAACATCACATCGGCGAGCTCGGACACCTCCGCGGAGGTGGGTCGCTTCATCTTCATCGCAATGGCGAATGCAGCGATCTGCGCGGGCGTGGCGGTACCCGTCATGACCTGGTCCATTGCCCACCCCGCCTGACCCGCGGCAAGGTTCTGGCCGGTGGTCAGCCGGCCCAGGATCTGGGGCCACAACGGCCCGTCGGTGGTCGGTTCCTGATGAGGATCGGTGGTTGGCACGGACCCGATTATGGCCAATGTCGGCACCCGGGTGGAGTTCAACAACTACAAAGCGTCATACTTACCGCTGTGACGAGCGCTGTAGGTACCTCCGGAACCGCGATCACGTCGCGGGTGCATTCGCTGAACCGGCCGAATATGGTCAGTGTCGGCACCATTGTGTGGCTTTCCAGTGAGCTGATGTTCTTTGCTGGACTGTTCGCAATGTATTTCACCGCGCGCGCCCAGGCAGGCGGCGTATGGCCGCCTCCCCCCACGCACCTGAACCTGGCCGAGGCCGTTCCGGTGACGTTGGTGCTGATCGCGTCGTCGTTCACCTGCCAGATGGGCGTGTTCGCCGCCGAGCGCGGTGACGTCTTCGGCCTGCGCCGGTGGTACGTCATCACGTTGCTGATGGGCGCCTTCTTCGTCGGTGGCCAGGCGTTCGAGTACTTCATGCTCGTCGAAGAGGGCACCACGATTCCGAGCAGTGCCTACGGGTCTGTGTTCTACCTGGCGACCGGTTTCCACGGTCTGCACGTCATCGGTGGTCTGGTCGCATTCGTGTACCTGCTGGCCCGCACGAAGATGAGCAAGTTCACGCCGGCCCAGGCCACCGCTGCCATCGTCGTGTCCTACTACTGGCACTTCGTCGACATCGTGTGGATCGCCCTGTTCGCCACCATCTACTTCGTTCGCTGATCGGCTCGCCGATGCTTCCTATGAGAAGGGGTTCGATGACCAGCAAGTCCCGTCGCCGGCTACACCGGCGCCTCTCGGCAGCGATGCTGCTGCTGCTCGGACTTCTAGTCGCTGGTGGCCTGGCGGCCACCCTGACTCCGCGGCCTCAGGTCGCGAAGGCAGACGAGTCGCAGCTGGCTCTGCTGCGCACCGGCAAGCAGTTGTTCGAAACGTCGTGCGTCTCCTGCCACGGCGCCAACCTGCAGGGTGTGACCGACCGCGGCCCGAGCCTCATCGGTGTCGGCGACGCGGCCGTCTACTTCCAGGTGTCCACCGGCCGCATGCCTGCCATGCGCGGTGAGGCGCAGGCGCCCCGTAAGGACGCGGCGTTCGACGAGCACCAGATCGACGCCCTCGGTGCCTACATCCAGGCCAACGGCGGCGGACCTCAGGTCCCGCGTGACGCCAACGGTCAGATCAACCAGCACTCGTTCATCGGTGAGAACGTCGCCCGCGGTGGCGACCTGTTCCGCCTGAACTGCGCCTCGTGCCACAACTTCACCGGCAAGGGTGGCGCGCTGTCGTCGGGCAAGTACGCGCCTGACCTCGGCAAGGCCGCCGAAGTGCCGGCGCAGGTGTACACCGCCATGCTCACCGGCCCGCAGAACATGCCCAAGTTCTCGGATCGTCAGCTGACCCCGGAGGAGAAGCGCGACATCGTCGCCTACGTCCACGAGTCGGCGAACGCCCGCAGCCAGGGCGGCTACGGCCTCGGTGGCTTCGGCCCCGCGCCCGAGGGCATGGCGATGTGGATTATCGGGATGGTCGCCGTGATCGGCGCGGCTATGTGGATCGGAGCTCGCGCATGAGCGAGAACGTGAACATTCCCAGTGACGACGAACTGCGCGAGATGTCGCGCGAGGAGCTCGTCGAGCTGGGCGGGAAGATCGACGGCGTCACGACCGTCTTCAAGGAGCCGCGCTGGCCCGTCGAGGGCACCAAGGCGGAGAAGCGCGCCGAGCGTCAGGTCGCGGCCTGGCTGCTGCTCGGTGGCCTGTCCGGCCTGGCCCTGCTGCTGGTGTTCCTGTTCTGGCCGTGGGAGTACAAGCCGTTCGAGTCCGAGGGCGAGTTCATCTACTCGCTGGCGACCCCGCTGTACGGCCTGACCTTCGGTCTGTCGATCCTGGCGATCGGCATCGGTGCGGTGCTCTTCCAGAAGAAGTTCATCCCTGAGGAAATCTCGATCCAGGACCGCCACGACGGCGCCTCCCCCGAGGTCCACCGCGCCACCGTCGCGGCCAACCTGACCGACGCGCTCGAGGGCTCGACCCTCAAGCGCCGCAAGCTGATCGGCCTGTCGCTGGGTGTCGGCCTGGGTGCGTTCGGCCTGGGCACCGCGGTCGCCTTCATCGGCGGTCTGATCAAGAACCCGTGGAAGCCGGTCGTCCCGACCGCCGAGGGCAAGAAGGCCGTCCTGTGGACGTCCGGCTGGACCCCGCGTTTCCACGGCGAGACCATCTACCTGGCTCGGGCCACCGGCCTGCCGGGCGAGTCCCCCTTCGTGAAGATGCGCCCCGAGGACATCGACGCGGGCGGCATGGAGACGGTCTTCCCGTGGCGTGAGTCCGACGGCGACGGCACCACCCTCGAGTCGCACGAGAAGCTGTCGGAGATCGCACTCGGTGTGCGTAACCCGGTGATGCTCATCCGCATCAAGCCCGAGGACCTGTCCCGCGTGGTCAAGCGCAAGGGCCAGGAGAGCTTCAACTTCGGTGACTTCTTCGCGTACACCAAGGTGTGCTCGCACCTGGGCTGCCCCTCGTCGCTGTACGAGCAGCAGACCTACCGCATCCTGTGCCCCTGCCATCAGTCGCAGTTCGACGCGCTGCACTTCGCGCGGCCGATCTTCGGTCCGGCGGCCCGCGCCCTGGCGCAGCTGCCGATCACGATTGACAAAGAGGGCTACCTGGTCGCCAACGGCGACTTCATCGAACCCGTCGGACCGGCATTCTGGGAGCGCAAATCATGAGTCCCAAGCTCGCTGACATCGCTGCCGCACAAGGCGATGCGATCGACTCGCGGTACCACCCGTCGGCCGCCGTACGCCGGCAGCTGAACAAGGTCTTCCCGACGCACTGGTCCTTCATGCTCGGTGAGATCGCGCTGTACAGCTTCCTCGTGCTGCTGCTCACCGGCGTGTACCTGACGCTGTTCTTCGACCCGTCGATGACCGAGGTCATCTACAACGGCGTCTACCAGCCGCTGCGTGGTGTGCAGATGTCGCGCGCCTACGAATCGGCCCTCGAAATCTCCTTCGAGGTCCGCGGTGGCCTGTTCGTCCGCCAGATTCACCACTGGGCCGCGCTGATGTTCGCCGCGTCGATCATGGTCCACCTGGCCCGCATCTTCTTCACCGGCGCGTTCCGCCGCCCGCGTGAGGCCAACTGGATGATCGGCTCGGTGCTGCTGATCCTGGCGATGTTCGAGGGCTACTTCGGCTACTCGCTGCCCGACGACCTGCTCTCGGGTATCGGTCTGCGCGCCGCGCTGTCGTCGATCACCCTGGGTATCCCGGTCATCGGCACCTGGATGCACTGGGCCCTGTTCGGTGGCGACTTCCCCGGCAACATCATCATCCCGCGGATGTACGCCCTGCACATCCTGCTGATCCCGGGCATCATCCTGGCCCTCATCGGCGCTCACCTGGCGCTGGTGTGGTTCCAGAAGCACACCCAGTTCCCCGGCCCCGGCCGCACCGAGAAGAACGTCGTCGGCGTGCGCGTCATGCCGGTGTTCGCGATCAAGGGTGGCGCGTTCTTCGCGCTGGTGACCGGCATCCTGGGCATCATGGGTGGTCTGCTGCAGATCAACCCGATCTGGGAACTGGGCCCCTACAAGCCCTCGCAGGTGTCCGCCGGTAGCCAGCCCGACTTCTACATGATGTGGACCGAAGGCCTGGCGCGCATCTGGCCGGCCTGGGAGTTCTACCCCTTCGGCCACACCATCCCGGCCGTCATGGGTGTCGCCGTGATCATGGGTCTGGTGTTCGGTCTGCTGATCGCCTGGCCGTTCCTGGAGAAGAAGTTCACCGGCGACGATGCGCACCACAACCTGCTGCAGCGTCCGCGTGACGTGCCGGTCCGCACCGCCATCGGTGCCATGGCCATCGCGTTCTACATGGTGCTCACCCTGGCCGCGATGAACGACATCATCGCGCTCAAGTTCGACATCTCCCTGAACGCCACCACCTGGATCGGCCGTATCGGCATGGTCGTCCTGCCCGCAGTGGTCTACTACCTGACCTACCGCTGGTGTGTCGGCCTGCAGCGCAGCGACCGCGCGGTCCTCGAGCACGGTATCGAGACCGGCATCATCAAGCGCCTGCCGCACGGCGCCTACGTCGAACTGCACCAGCCACTGGGACCGGTCGACGACCACGGCCACCCGATCCCGCTGGAATACCAGGGTGCCGCACTGCCCAAGCGCATGAACAAGCTCGGCTCCGCCGGCTCCCCCGGCACCGGCAGCTTCCTGTTCGCCGACTCCGCCGTCGAACAAGCCGCCCTCGCCGACGCCGAACACGCCGCCGAACACAAGGCACTCACCGCCCTCAAGGAATACCAGGACGAGATTTCGCCCAACGGCTCCAACGGGCATCACTAGTTCGATCTACGGTTTCGGCCCGGTCTGGTTTTCACCAGACCGGGCCGAAGTCGTTTTCGGGTCCACTCCCCTACCCCGGTGACCAACGCCCTATCCGTTTGCCGCGAACGCCGCCTCGATCCAGTTGCTGAACTCGCACGCCAGGTGCCAGCGATGCTGCGCGATCAGGTACGGCGCGGTGAGCCAAGGGAATTCGACGCACAGCCGGGCATGGAAGCCGCCCGCTTCGTCGCGGAATTCATGCCGGACGCCGCCGATCGCCAAGCCACCCTCGGTACGCGCGACCCCCGCCGCCTCGACGGGGAACGCGGGGTCACGGGGCGTCACGAGCGGTGACGTGTCGTCGTAGTCGACGAAGAACCGCGTCGCCAATGGACTTCCGCCGGTCGTCTCGATGACCTCCTGCCGGCCGTCCGAGGCGGTGTCGATGAGGAAGTGGTCGGGGTTGGCGGCGATCATGCTGCGCGCGTAATCGTCGCGGCCGTCGTCGGTGAACCAGTCCACGAACGCGCGGGCGCTGCCGCCGGTCACGTACAGGTCGCACACACTCGTCGCACGACGTCCGAACGACAACCGCGTCGTACCACGGGCCACCACGCCGGCCGCCCGGACGTCACGCGCCAAGCGACGACGGATGTCGTCGGCGCCCAGAGCCAGCTTGGCGTCGGCGAAAGCTGTTCGCTGCCGGGCGATATCCCCGGCGGGCACCGGCAGACCGATCTTGCCGGCGGCCTTCGGCAGGCGCCTGGCCTCCCAGGCGAGCACCTCGTCGCGAGCTACCGCACGCCCCCCGATCACGGCGTCGATGGTGAGCGTCTGGTCCGGCATGCGAACACCTCCTACACTAAAAGCATCTGTAGTTGCTTTTATATGATGGAGTGCGATGCCCAGTCAAGACTCCGCAGTCCCCCGGCCGCGACCAGGTGGCCGGTCCGCGCGTGTGGTTGCCGCCGTCCACGCGGCGACCCTCGAACTCCTGACCGAGATCGGCTACGACAACCTGCAACTGTCCGATGTGGCCAAGCGGGCGCAGGTGAACAAGACGACCGTCTACCGCCGGTGGCCGACGAAGGCCGCTCTGGTGGCCGACCTGCTGGCGCGCTTCACGGAGAGCAACGTCGCGACGCCGGACACCGGGTCACTGCAGACAGACCTCGAGCAGCTGCTCTCGGACATCGTCACCGCACTGTCCGACCGGGCCATCCGCGCCGTCCTCTACGCCGCGCTGACGGGCGCCGACGACAGCGACGACGTGCGAACCACACAGACCAGGTTCTGGGAGGAACGCTTCCGGTGCAGCGGAGCTGTCGTCGACCGCGCGATCGCCCGCGGCGAAATCCCGCCGGGCACCGACCCGCGCGCGGTGCTGGAGATGGCCGCGGGCCCGGTCTATTTCCGCGCCCTGTTCACCGTAGACGCGGTGACACCCGCGTATCTCAGTGAGACCGCGCGACGCACCATCCGTGCGTTCGCGGAACGCTAGGCCGCCCGGGCGTCCTCGGCTGACGCCTCCAGCACGGCGTGCAGGCTGCGCAGGCAGTACCAGGGAATGGCCACCATGGCAGCCGTGATGATCAAGGCCAGGCCGTACAGGATCCAGGCCAACTCGTCGTGTCGGTCGGCCAGCATGTACGCGCCCAGGAAGACGAACAGTGTCGCGCCCCCCATGGCCGCGGCGATCCCGAGCGTGCAGCGCAGCCACAGCTGATCCACCGCCGCCACCGGAAAGCCCAGCATGCTCGTCGCCGGCGACGCCGAGTAGCGGCGCACGACCGGATCGTCGAAGGAGCGCAGGGCACTCTGCGGGAGCTCACCGGCGGGACGACGGTCGTCGGCCTCGGACGGCCCGCCGCCGAGCAGCAGCAGCGGCGCTGCCCCACCGCGACGGGCGCGCAACAACAGCGGAATGGCGCCCACGATCACCGCCGCGGATACCGCGATGACCGAGTACAGCAGCCACGGCGTGTGCGACGACGCGGCACCCGACGGGTGCCGCGTGCCGAGGTCGACCATCGCGACGACGGCGGCCACGCCGGCGCCCAGGGCAGCGAGCCACACGGCCACCGAGCCGCCGAGCAGAAGACGGTCCAACTGGTCGGGGCTACCGCCGGTCACTCGCGACCGGGTTGAAGTCTCAGCGTTGTACGGCATTTAACAGCTCGTCTGCCAATCATCGTTGGTCTGCGAGGCCAGCGTCTGGCCGTCGCTCGTCACAATCGAACAGTTCAGGTGGCTCAGCCGCAGCAGGCTGGAGGCCTGCACCGAGCCCACGTCGGACATCGAGATCGGTGTCAGAGTGATCATCCACGGGATGTAGACGTTCTGCTGGGTGCGCTGGCGTCCCGCGGCGTCGGTGTACGTCACCGAAATGCGGTCCAGCGGCGCCTTCGTGCCCCAAATTCGGTACGTGACATAGCGCGGCCCGGTCGGCGGCGCGGACGTCGTCGCCGGCGGCGCGGCCGCGGCGGAGCTGGGCGGCGGAGGCGGCGGCTCTTCCGACGGCGGAGGTGGCGGCGGCTGCGTCACGGTCACCGTCGACGGGGGCGGCGGAGGTGGTGGCGGCGGGGGCGCCTCGGTTGTCGTGGGCGGAGGCGGCGGCGTGGTCGTGGTGGTGAACTCGTCCTGGAACGGCGGCGCCGACGTGGTGCTGGTCGACGGCGTCGCCACATTCTCGGAATCGGTGTTGCGGGTCACCAGGATGGCGACGGACGCCACCAGCGAGATGGCCGCGATGATCGCCACGACGCCGACGACCCACGGCCACCGCGGCGGCGGGGTGTCGTCGGCTTCGGACTTGGCCTCGTAGCTGTCGTAGTCGTACAGCGCGGGCTCCGGCGGCACGTACGGCGCGATGGTGAAGTGCTCGGACTCGGGCGCAGAGTAGGCCTGCGAATAGATCTCGGTTTCGCCGGTGCCTTCACCGACTCCCGATGACTCCCGGGCCGCATCATCCGAGCCCGGGGAATGTGACCCGCTCACGTACGCCTATCCCTCTCGACCACTGTGTCGCTGTAGCTGGTGAACGCCGCTTGCGGCGACAGTCCAGCCTTTGGCAGACATTACCCAACATGGGCCCGGCATGGCCGTACCGGACGGCGCCAGAGGACCATCTGACATACGGTTGTGACCTGACCGCAGAGCGATCAGGTCACAGGGGCCGTAGGTGTCAGTGCTTCTCGGGGCCGGTGTAGTACTCGAAAACCAGGCCGGCGACGGTGGCCAGCACGAAGCAGACGCCGGCGACGATCAGCCAGGGCAGCCACAGGCCGATACCGACCGCGGTGGTCGAGGCCGACAGGGCGATCAGCAGCGGCCACCAGCTGTGCGGGCTGAAGAAGCCCAGCTCGCCGGCACCGTCGGAGACCTCGGCGTCTTCGTAGTCCTCGGGCCGGGTGTCGAGGCGACGGGCCACGAACCGGAAGAACGTGCCGATGATCAGCGACAGACCGGTGGTCAGCACCAGCGCGGTGGTGCCGGCCCACTCGATGCCACCGTTGGCGTACAGCGCGGTCAGCGCGCCGTAGCCGACGGTCGCCAAGGCGAAGAAGGCAGTCAGAATCTCGAAAAGTCGGGCTTCGATATGCATGGCGTATCCCCTACTTGCTCGCCTGAGCCGGCGAACCGACCTGCTCGCCGCGGCGAGAGTCGAACGGATGGGTCGTCTGGGCCACCGGCGGCAGGCCGATCGACACCAAGGCGTCGGCGTTGGTCGCCTTCGGGTGGTCGATGCGGTACTGCAGGTAAGCCTTGAACTGCTCCGGCTCCACGACGCGCACCTCGAAGTTCATCATCGAGTGGTACGTGCCGCACATCTCGGTGCAGCGGCCCACGAACGGACCGGTCTTCTCGATCTCGCTGACCTGGAAGATGTTGTCCGAGTGGTTGGCCTCGGGGTTCGGGATGACGTCCCGCTTGAACAGGAACTCCGGCACCCAGAAGCCGTGGATGACGTCAGCCGAGGCGATCTGGAACTCGATGCGCTTGCCCTTCGGCAGGACCAGGATCGGAATCTCGGTGCTGGTGCCGATGGTCTCGACCTTGTCGAAGTTCAGGTAGCTGCGGTCCTCGGGGTTCTCGCCGCGGATCGCGCCGACCTTCTCCTCGCCGTGCTCGTCCTTGCCCTCGGGCTTGGACTTCATGGCTTCCTTACGGGCCGGGTCGGCGCCGTCGTAAGAGAAGGTGTTGTCCTTGAAGGCGACCTTCTGGTAGCCGAACTTCCAGTTCCACTGGAACGCGGTGACGTCGATGGTGACCTCAGCAGGCTTGCTGTGGTCCATCATCTTCTCCTGCACCACGACGGTGAAGTAGAAGAGCACCGAGATGATGAGGAACGGCACGACGGTCAGCACCAGTTCCAGCGGCATGTTGTAGCCGAACTGGCGCGGCAGCTCGGTGTCCGTCTTCTTCTTGCGGTGGAACGCCATCGCCCAGAAGATCAGCGCCCAAACGATGGCGCCGACGACGAACGAAGCGATAACCGACCACACCCAGAGGTCACGGTTTGCGTGCGCTTCTGGCGTGATGCCGGTCGGCCAACCCAGGCCGAAGACTTCTTGCCAGCTGCATCCGCTGAGCAGCAGCGTCGACGCGCCGAGAATGGCGGACAACGCCACCAAACGGAGCCCGCGAGCGGTCACGTTGAGGCCCTCCTAGGAGTCGGTCAAGCCGGTCGAATACTACGCAGCGTAGACCACGCCCGCGGCGCCGAGCGAAGCGACCGGCCAATCGGCAACGTCGGTTCTGAGTTCACCTGCCTGAACAGGCATACTGGCGCCGTGTGCGGACTGCTGGCCTACCTGGCCGACCCTGTTGCCGACCATTCCACTGACCTGGTGAACGCGGTCTCGGATGCCACGCATCCGATGCGCCACCGGGGTCCGGACGAGTCGGGCGCCTGGGCCGACGACAGCGATCCGAGCGACGGTCATCACACCGTCGTGTTCGGCTTCAACCGACTGTCGATCATCGACATCGCGCACAGCCACCAGCCGCTGCGCTGGGGTCCGCCCGAGGCGCCGAATCGCTACGCGCTGGTGTTCAACGGCGAGATCTACAACTACCTCGAGCTGCGCGAGGAACTGCGCGCCGAGTTCGGTGCCGAGTTCGCCACCGAGGGCGACAGCGAGGCGATCGTCGCTGCCTACCACTACTGGGGCACCGCGGCGCTGAACCGCTTGCGCGGGATGTTCGCCTTCGCGCTGTGGGACACCGAGACCCGCGAGTTGTTCTGCGCGCGGGACCCGTTCGGTATCAAACCGCTGTATCTGGCGACGGGCCCGGGCGGCACCATCGTGGGCAGCGAGAAGAAGTGCATTCTCGACCTGGCGGCCCGTGCCGGCGTCGACCTGAGCATCGACGAACGTGCCGTCCAGCACTACACGGTGCTGCAGTACGTGCCCGAACCCGAGACCCTGCAGCGCGGGATCCGGCGGCTGGAGTCGGGCAGCTATGCCCGGATTCGCCCGGGCCAGCAGCCCGAGGTGACGCGCTACTTCAAGCCGAAGTTCGCCGCTGTGCCATTTGTCACAGGGCAGGAGCAGGCCCGGTACGACGAGATCACCGCCGTCCTGGAGGATTCCGTCGCCAAGCACATGCGGGCCGACGTCACCGTCGGCGCGTTCCTGTCCGGCGGCATCGACTCGACCGCGATCGCCGCGCTGGCGATGCGGCACAACCCCAAGCTGATCACCTTCACGACGGGCTTTGAGCGCGAAGGCTTTTCGGAGGTCGACGTCGCCGTCGCCTCCGCCGAGGCCATCGGGGCGCGGCACGTGACCAAGGTCGTCAGCCAGGCCGAGTTCGTCGCGGCGCTGCCCGAGATCGTCTGGTACCTGGACGAGCCGGTGGCCGACCCGGCGCTGGTGCCCTTGTTCTTCATCGCCCGCGAGGCCCGCAAGCACGTCAAGGTGGTGCTCTCCGGTGAGGGCGCCGACGAGCTGTTCGGCGGCTACACCATCTACCGGGAACCGTTGTCGCTCAAGGCCTTCGACCGTGTCCCGCGGGGACTGCGGCGCGGGCTCGGCAAGGCCTCGAAGTCACTGCCCGACGGCATGCGCGGCAAGAGCCTGCTGCACCGCGGGTCGCTGACGCTCGAGGAGCGCTACTACGGCAACGCCCGCAGCTTCTCCGACGAGCAACTGCAGGCAACCCTGGCGCAGTTCAACCCGGAGTGGACCCACACCGACGTGACGGCGCCGATCTACGCCGAGTCCGCGGGCTGGGACCCCGTGGCGCGCATGCAGCATCTGGACCTGTTCACCTGGCTGCGCGGCGACATCCTGGTCAAGGCCGACAAGATGACCATGGCCAATTCCCTGGAACTGCGGGTGCCGTTCCTGGATCCCGAGGTGTTCGCGGTCGCGTCCAAGCTGCCGTACGACCAGAAGATCACCCGCACCACGACCAAGTACGCACTGCGGCGGGCCCTCGAGCCCATCGTCCCGGCGCATGTGCTGCACCGCGCGAAGCTGGGGTTCCCGGTGCCGATCCGGCACTGGCTGCGCTCGGGCGAACTGCTGGAGTGGGCCTACGCGACGGTCGACGCGTCGCAGGCCGGGCATCTCATCGACCTCGACGCCGTCCGCCAGATGCTCGAGGAGCACCGGGGCGGCGTCAGCGATCACAGCCGCCGGCTGTGGACGGTGCTGATCTTCATGCTGTGGCACGCCATCTTCATCGAGGGCAGCGTCACGCCGCAGATCAGCGAGCCCGTCTACCCCGTCGAACTCTGACCACTACGCCGAAAGTGCGGGAAACGACCGCGAATTCGCACTGAATTCGGTCGTTTCCCGCACTTTCGGCGTAGTGCTTATGCGAGCGCTGCGGCGATCTCGTCGGCCGCTTCGGCGCCGAACGCGGCCGACAGCCGCGGCAGCGCAGTCGTCTTGTCCCAGGTCCACTCCTGCGGACCCGGGGCCTCGAGCACCAGGGTGGCCACGAGCGAGGCCAGCTGAGCGGCCCGCTCGAGGCTCAGGCCGGCGCCGCGGCCGGTGAGGAAGCCGGCGCGGAACGCGTCACCGATACCGGTCGGGTCGACCTTCTCGTTCTCGGGCACGACGTCGACGTGGACGAACGAGCCGTCACGGCCGACGATGTCGACGCCCTTCTCCCCCAGCGTGGTGACGCGCAGCTCGATCTGGCTCATCACCTCGGCCTCGGACCAGCCGGACTTCTGCAGCAGCAGGTCCCACTCGTAGTCGTTGGTGAACAGGTAGGCGGCGCCGTCGATGAGGCGACGGATCTCCTCGCCCGACAGGCGGGCCAGCTGCTGGCTGGGGTCCGCGGCGAACGACAGACCCAGCTTCCGGCATTCCTCGGTGTGCAGGAACATGGCCTCGGGGTCGTTGGCCCCGATGATCACGAGCTCGGGCTCACCCTGAGCGGCGACGAGATCGGCAAGCTTGATGTTGCGCGCCTCCGACATGGCACCCGGATAGAACGACGCCAGCTGCGCCATGTCCTCGTCGGTGGTGCAAACGAATCGTGCGGTGTAGGCGGAGTCGGACACCAGCACCTGCGAGCAGTCGACGCCGTGCGACGTCAGCCAGCCGCGGTAATCGTCGAAGTCCTTGCCCACCGCGCCGACCAGCGTCGGGCTACCGCCCAGGATGCCGATGGCGTAGGCGATGTTGCCGGCGACGCCGCCGCGGTGCACCACCAGGTCGTCGACCAAGAAGCTCAGCGACACCTTCTGCAGGTGTTCGGCCAGCAACTGCTCGGCGAATCGGCCGGGGAAGCGCATCAAATGGTCGGTCGCGATCGATCCGGTCACGGCAATGGTCATTCGGCGAGCTTACCCAGGCTGAGGTCCGGGCTGCCCTGCGCGGGTGCGCTAGCCTGTGGACAACATGGACGGCGCATATCCGTACCCGGAATCGATCCCCCCGCAGCCGGGTCCGGGGAACTCCACCTACGGTGCCCCTTACAGCGGCCCGCCGACGTCGTACCCGACGACTCTCCCACCGGCCGTGGAATACCCGTCGGGCGGCGGTAACAACACCAAGCGAATCCTGCTGGTCGTCGGCGCTGTGCTTGCGGTCGTCGCCGTCATCGGCGGCATCATCTTCGCGGTGCGCAGCACCAGCGATCGCGGCCTGACCGACGCCTCCGCCAAGTCCGCCATCCAGGGCTATCTCAACGCGCTGTTGCAGCAGGACAAGCAGACGGTGGCACGCCACGCCCTGTGCGGCCTGTATGACGGCATCAAGGATCACGCCACGGATTTCACGGTGGCGAATCTGGCCAGTGATGCGTTCCGCAAGCAGTTCGGTCAGGCGGATGTGACGTCGATCGACAAGATCGTGATGCTGTCACCGAATCAGGCGCAGGTGCTGTTCACCATGAAGGTGGCGCCGTCGGGCCGGCTGCCGCGCGGTTCGGGACCGAAGAACAACGAATTGCAGGCTGTCGCACAGCTGCTGGTGCAGCCGCGCGAGACCCTGGTCTGCTCGTACCTGCCGCGTCCGGCGGACTCCCTGTAGGAGACCGCCGGACCAGCACGGTCGGCTATCTCAGTTGAACGAATCGCCGCAGGCGCAGGAGCCGGTGGCGTTCGGGTTGTCGATGGTGAAGCCCTGCTTCTCGATGGTGTCGACGAAGTCGATGGTGGCGCCCTGGACGTACGGGGCACTCATCCGGTCGACGGTCAGGTTGACGCCGCCCACGTTGGTGGTGAGGTCACCATCGAGGGTGCGGTCATCGAAGAAGAGGTTGTAACGCAGGCCGGCGCAGCCGCCCGGTTGCACGGCGATACGCAGCGCGAGGTCGTCACGGCCTTCCTGGTCCAGCAGAGCCTTGGCCTTGGCGGCCGCCGCGTCCGACAAGATCACGCCGTGGGTCTCGGTCGAGGTACCGGTGCTGGTCGCGTCCTCAACAGTCATTGCATCTCCCTGGTGCATCGATTGCCTGGCACTATCCAGGCACCATCAACGGTACCTTGTCGGGCCGGTATTCCCGAGTTCAGCGGCTACGCCCGTAGCTAATCCGGTCAGCTGGTTGGCCGCATCGCTCATGGCCAGTTCCACCGACCCGGCGTGGTCGGTGATCGAATACGCGGCCGTCACCCCGGCGGCGGCCAGCGCGGACGGGTCCAGCGTCACCTGCCCGGCCAGCACCAGCACAGGCGTGCCGGCGGCCTGGCCCACCAGCGCGCTGATCACCTTGCCGTGCAGCGACTGGTCGTCGAACCGGCCCTCACCGGTGATGACGAGGTCGGCGGCAGCCAGGTCCGCGGCCAGCCCGGTGTGTGTGGCGATGACCGTCGCGCCCGACTCGCGCCGGCCGCCCAGCGCCAGCAGTGCCGCGCCGAGGCCGCCGGCAGCGCCGGCTCCCGGTTCGACGGCGACGTCCCGGCCGGCCACCGATTCGAGTTCGCGGGCCCACGCCGTGAGCCGCTGCTCCAGCAGCTCCACCGTGGCGGGATCGGCCCCCTTCTGCGGACCGAACACCGCGGCCGCACCCATCGGCCCCAAAAGTGGGTGTTCGACGTCGGAGGCGACGATGACCTCGACACCGGCCAGCCTCTGACATGCCGGCGTCAGCCCGCCCAATGCGGCGACGAGCCCCAGGCCGCCGTCGGTGCACGAACTGCCGCCGAGGCCCACGACCACCTTCTGCGCGCCCGCCGTCAGCGCCGCGTCGACAAGCTGGCCTACGCCGAAGCTGGTGGCATCCAGCGCGGTCCGCACCGTCGGCGGCCCGCCGAGCAGCGCCAATCCGCAGGCCTGCGCGCACTCGATGTAGGCGGTGTCCTGGTGCAGCACCCAGTGCGCGGTGACGTCGCGATCCAGCGGGCCGCGCACCGTCGCGGTCTGCAGCCCGCCCAGCCGCTCGGCCAGGACGTCGACGAAGCCCGGGCCGCCATCGGACTGCGGGGCGAGCACCAGCGTGTCGGCCGGCCGCGCGGCGGCCCAGCCCGCGGCGATCGCCGCCGCGGCCTCGACCGCGGTGAGGCTGTCGCCGTAACAGTCGGGGGCGACCAGAACTCTCATCGGAGCAGGTTAAGCCGCCCACAGCTCGGGTGCATGACGGCCGAGCCCGGCCACCGAAGTAACCTGACACCGTGAATCTGCTGGGCCGCAAGAAGGACAACGCCGACTCCGGAGACGAGAGCGGCAATGCTGACGACGTCGACGTGACCGTCGACTCGGGCGACGACGCCGGGGCCCGCACCACGGCGCCCAAGGGCCGCCCGACCCCCAAGCAGAGCGCGAACCGCAAGCGCGGCCCGGTCGCACCGGCGCCGATGACGACGGCCGAGGCGCGCAAGCGCCGCAAGGAACTGCGCAACTCGAAGACCAAGGAAGAGCGCAAGGCCGACCGAGTGGCCCGCCGCGCCGACATGGATGCGCGCCGCGCCAAGATGATGGCCGGCGACGAGGCCTACCTGCTGCCCCGCGACAAGGGTCCGGTCAAGCGCTACGTCCGCGATCTCGTCGATTCCCGGCGCAACGTGCTGGGGCTGTTCATGCCGTCGGCGCTGGTGCTGGTGTTCTTCATGATGGCGCTGCCGCCCGTGCAGACCCAGGGCCTGCTGTCGGTCGCGATGCTGGGTCTGATGGTGATCATGGCCATCGACGGTGTGCTGCTGAGCCGGCGCATCAACAAGCGGGTCGACGCGAAGTTCCCGGGCAACACCGAAAGCGGTTGGAAGCTGGGCTTCTACGCGTCCAGCCGGGCTTCGCAGCTGCGCCGGATGCGCGTGCCGAAGCCGCAGGTCAACCGCGGAGACAAGGTCGACTGAGCCCGGTGCGCACCCTGGTGCTCGGCGGCATCCGGTCGGGCAAGTCGCAGTGGGCCGAGGATTGGGTCGCCGGTGCGGCGGGTCCGGGCGGATCGGTGCGCTACGTCGCGACCGGTTCCGTCGCCGGTGACGCCGACTTCGCGGCCCGGGTTTCGGCACACCGGAACCGCCGGCCGGCACACTGGTCGACCGTCGAATCCGCCGATGTGGCAACGACTTTGCGTGGCTCGGCTGCCGCCACCATGGTCGACGACATCGGCGGCTGGCTGGTCGCCGCCATGGACCGGCGCGGCGCATGGGAAGGGGCTCGGTCCGGCGCCTCCCTTCGGACCGATATCGACGAATTGACCTCTGCGGTCCACGAATTCACCGCGCCACTGGCCCTGGTCAGCCCGGAGGTCGGCCTGACCGTCGTCCCCGCCACGGAGTCGGGCCGCCGGTTCGCCGACGAGCTGGGCGCGCTCAACCAGCGCCTGGCCGCCGTCTGCGACCGCGTGGTGCTGGTGGTGGCCGGCCAGCCTCTCACCGTCAAGGAGCCCCGATGAGCGATCCCCGCGCCCAGTTCCCCGACCTCACCAAACCGGACGCCGATGTGCGGGAGGCCGCCCTCGCGCGCCAGCTGACCCTGACCAAGCCGCCGGGCTCCCTGGGACGTCTCGAGGATCTGTCGGTCTGGGTGTCGGCGTGCCAAGGTGCCTGTCCGCCAAAGCAATTCGAGCGTGCTCGGGTCGTGGTGTTCGCCGGCGACCACGGCGTGACGGCGTCCGGCGTTTCGGCATTCCCGTCCGAGGTCACCGCGCAGATGGTGGCGAACTTCGACACCGGCGGCGCCGCCATCAACGTGCTGGCCGAGGTGGCCGGCGCGACCGTGCGCGTGGCCGACATCGCCGTCGACGGCGAGGCCCACTCCCCCGCGATCGGCGCCCACAAGGTGCGACGCAGCAGCGGCAACATCGCTGTCGAGGACGCGCTGTCGACCGAGGAGGCCATCGCGGCGATCGCGGCGGGCCGCACCATTGCCGATCAGGAGGTCGACGCCGGCGCCGACCTGCTCATCGCCGGCGACATGGGCATCGGAAACACCACTCCGGCAACGACTCTGGTCGCCGCCTTGACGGCGACCGAACCCGTCGCCGTGGTGGGCCGCGGCACCGGCGTCGACGACGAGGGCTGGGCCCGCAAGACGGCGGCCATCCGCGACGCGCTGTTCCGCGCGCGTCAGGTGAAGGCCGATCCCGTTGCGCTGCTTGCCGTTTGCGGCGGTGCGGATCTGGGCGCCATGGCGGGCTTCCTGGCCCAGGCCGCCCTGCGGCGCACCCCGGTGCTGCTCGACGGCATGGTGGTGACCGCCGCGGCGCTCCTCGCCGACCGGCTGGCCCCCGGCGCGAAGGCGTGGTGGCAGGCCGGCCACCTGTCGACCGAACCCGCGCATGCGGTGGCATTGCAGCGCCTGCAACTGACGCCGATCCTGGACCTCGGCATGCGCCTGGGCGAAGGCAGCGGCGCTGCGGTGGCGCTGCCCGTGCTGCGGGCCGCGGTCGCGACGCTGGCGTCGATGGCCACGTTCGGCGAGGCGAACGTCACCGACAAGCCCGCACACTGACTGTGATCGGTTCCCTCGCTTCGGCTTTCGCGTTCAGCACCGTCCTGCCGGTGCGCAGTGACCGGCCGTTCGGGCGGGGCACACTGACTGCGCTTCCAGCGGTCGGCATCGTTCTCGGTGGTATCGCCGCGGCCGTCGTTTGGGGCGCCGGGCAGGTGTACGTGACCGGCCCACTGGCCGGGCTGCTCGCGGTGGCGGTACTACTTCTACTGACCCGGGGCCTGCACATCGACGGGCTGTCCGACACCGTCGACGGCCTCGGCTGTTACGGACCGCCCGAGCGGGCGCTGGCCGTCATGCGCGGTGGCACCGCGGGCCCGTTCGGGGTGGCCGCGATCGTGGTGGCGATCGGCGCGCAGAGCATGACGTTCGCCGCGCTGAGCCCGGTGGCGGTCGTCGTCGCTGTCACCGCGGGCCGTGTCGCCGCGCTGGCGGCCTGCCGCACGTCGGTACCGGCCGCGCCGGGCAGCACGTTGGGCGCGATGGTCGCCGGCAGTCAGCCGGTGGGGGTGGTCGCGGCGTGGACGGTGGCGGTGGCCGCGGCGTCCGCGTGGGCGACGCCGCGGCTGTGGCAGGGTCCGGTGGCCGTGCTGGTCGCGCTGGGAATCACCGCACTACTGGTGGCGCACTGCGTCCGCCGGTTCGGTGGGATCACCGGCGACGTACTGGGTGCGGCCGTCGAAGTCACGACCACGTTGACTGCCCTCGGGCTGGCCGTCCACTAGCCGCCGAATGTGAAGAAGATCGCGAGATTTCTCGCGATCTTCTTCACGTTGGCCGTGATCAGCCCAGGCGGGTCATCCAGTTGTGGGTGTCGGCGAAGGTGCCGCGCTGAATGCCGGTCAGGGTGTCGCGCAGCGCCATGGTGACCTCACCGGGCTGGCCGTCGCCGATGGTGAACTCGCCGGCCGATTCGCCGTGCCCGTACTTCACATGCGCGACGGGCGTGATGACGGCGGCGGTACCGCAGGCGAACACCTCGGTGATCTCCCCCGCGGCGGCCTTCTTCTGCCACTCGTCGATGTCGATCTTGCGTTCCTCGACGGCGAAGCCGGCGTCAACCGCCAACTGCAGCAACGAGTCCCGCGTGATGCCGGGCAGGAGCGAGCCGGACAGCTCGGGGGTGACCAGTCGTGCCGAACCACCACTGCCGAACACGAAGAACAGGTTCATGCCACCCATTTCTTCGACGTACCGGCGCTCGATGGCGTCCAGCCAGACCACCTGGTCGCAGCCCATCTCGGCGGCCTGCGCCTGCGCCAGCAGCGACGCGGCGTAGTTGCCGCCGAACTTGGCCGCGCCGGTGCCGCCCGGGCTGGCCCGCACGTACTCGGTGGACAGGTAGACCGACACCGGCTTGATGCCGCCCTTGAAGTACGCGCCGGCGGGCGAACCGATCACCAGATAGCGGTACTCGTTGGCGGGGCGCACACCCAGGCCGGGCTCGGTGGCGATGATGAACGGGCGCAGGTACAGCGACGCCTCACCACCGGCGGCCGGCACCCATTCGTTGTCGACGGCGATCAGCTGGCGCAGTGACTCGACGAAGACGTCGCCGGGCAGCTCCGGGATGGCCAGGCGCCGGCACGACGACTGCAGCCGGGCGGCGTTGGCCTCCGGACGGAACGACACGATCGAGCCGTCATTCCAGCGGTACGCCTTCAGACCCTCGAAGACCTCCTGCGCGTAGTGCAGGACGATCGCCGACGGATCGAGCTCGATGGGCCCGTATTCGGTGACCCGTGCGTCGTGCCAGCCACGGTCGACGGTGTAGTCGATGGCCACCATGTGGTCGGTGTGGAACCGCCCGAATCCGGGGTCGGCCAGAACCTGAGCCCTTACCTCATCGCTCGCCGGGTTGCTCGCGCGCGAAACGGTGAATTCGAGGGGGCCATCGGTCATATGCCGATTGTATCGCCCGTGGCTAGCGCGTTTTCGCCGCGGCTAACGCGTCTTGGCCGCCACGAACGGCGGCGCCACGACCTCGCATTCGAGCGCCCGGCCGCGGACGTCGACGGTCACCCGCGCGCCGTCGGCGATGTCGGCCGCGGTGTCGAGCAGTGCCAGCGCGATGCCGACCTTGAGGCTCGGCGAGAAGGTGCCCGACGTGGTGATGCCCACCGGCTTGGCAGGTACCTCCCCCGTCGCTTCGCTCGCCCCGGCGTCCAACACTGTCAAACCGGCCCGCAGCACGCCACGTCCGACAGCCTTCAGGCCGCGCAGCGTCCGCTTCGGCCCGGCTTCCTTCTCCGCGAGCAGCGCGTCGCGGCCCCAGAAGGCGTCCTTCTTCCAGCCGATGGCCCAGCCGCAGCGGGCCTGCAGCGGCGAAATGTCCAGCGACAGTTCATGTCCGTGCAGCGGGTAGCCCATCTCGGTGCGCAGGGTGTCGCGCGAGCCCAGCCCGGCGAGTTCACCGCCGGCATCCTTGACCGCGGCGACGAGCGCGTCGAAGACCACGCCCGCGCGGTCCCACTCGGGCAGCAGTTCGTAGCCGTGCTCACCGGTGTAGCCGGTGCGGCACACCCGAACCGGGACGCCGTTGTACTCGGCGTCGGCGTAGCCCATGTAGTCCATGTCGGTCGGCAGCCCGAGCGCGGTGAGCACGTCGGTGGATTTCGGCCCCTGCACCGCGAGCACGGCGTAGGAGCGGTGCTCGTCGGTGATGGTCAGTTCGGGCGGGGCGACGCGCTGCAGCTCGGCGACGACGGCGGCGGTGTTGGCCGCGTTGGGCACCAGGAAGATCTCGTCGGCGGAGACGTAGTAGGCGATCAGATCGTCGATCACGCCGCCGGACTCGTTGCAGCACAACGTGTATTGCGCCTTGCCCGGACCGATGCGGCGCAGGTCGTTGGTGAAGGCGGAGTTGACGAACTCGGCGGCGCCGGGGCCACGCACGAGCGCCTTGCCGAGGTGGCTGACGTCGAAGAGCCCGACGGTCTCGCGGGTGGCGTTGTGCTCGGCCACGGTGCCGGCGTACGACACCGGCATCAACCAGCCCCCGAATTCGGCGAAACTCGCCCCGAGTTCGCGGTGACGGTCTTCCAGCGGGCCCTGCAACAGTTCGCTCACGGCCAGTCAGCCTAGTGCTTGCGCCTCGGATCGCAGTCGGTATGTGGCTGTGATCCGAGGCGTTATCGATGGTCAGATCGCCCCGCCGGTCCCCCGGTAGCTGGCAGACTCGTTTCGTGGTCGATTTCGACGCCCTGGAAGCCGCGGGCATCGCCGATGCCCGCCGGCGCGCACCGCTCATCGAGTATCTGGACGGCCTGGGCTTCACCGCGGAGCAGATGGTCACGGCCGAGCGCCAGGGGCGGTTGTTCGGCTTGGCCGGCGACGTCGTGCAGTGGTCGGGGCAGCCCAGCCACAGCCTGACCGCCGCCGCTGAGGCGCTCGGATTACCGCTGGCCGACGTCGAGCAGGCCTGGGCGGTGCTGGGCCTGACGGTCGCCGACCCGAACACACCGACGCTCACCGACAACGACATCGAGGCGCTGCGCACCTGGGCCGACCTGCGGACGGCGATCGGCGACGACGCCGCGACGGGCTTCCTCCGGGTGATCGGCGCCAGTGTGGCGCGGGTGGCCGAGGCGCTGGCGTCGATGAGCCGCGCCGGTCTGCCGGAACTCGACCTGGCCCACAGCCACGACGAACTCGTGACGGCGCAGGCCTACCGATCGGCGGCCGCCTTCATTCCGCGCATCGGCGGCATGATCGACTCCTTTCACCGCCACCACTTGTTCGCTGCCCGAACGTATTTCGATGCCGTCGCCCGCCGCGAGCCATTGACGGTGGACTGCGGTGTCGGGTTTGCCGACCTGTCCAATTTCACGCAGCTCACGCAACGGCTCACGCCGGCCGACCTGACCAGCCTGCTCAACGAGTTCAACGCCATCACGAACGACGTGGTGCACGCCGACGGCGGCCGGGTGGTCAAGTTCATCGGCGATGCGGTGATGTGGGTCAGTGCCACACCCGAGTCGCTGGCGCGGGTCGCCATGGACCTGGTGCACCATCCGCGGCCGAAGATGGCCCACATCAGCGTGCGGGCCGGTCTGAGTTTCGGCTCGGTGGTGGCCACCGGTGGTGATTACTTCGGCAATCCGGTGAATCTGGCGGCCCGCCTGGTGGCCGCAGCCGAGCCGGGGCAGATTCTGGTGGCCGCACCGTGGTACGACATGCCGGGCAAATGGCCGGTGGCGCCGCGGGAGCCTTTGGTACTCAAGGGCTTCAACGACCCGGTGACCGCGTTCGAGCTGTGCCCGGAGGCTGAGCGGGCGGCCCGGCAGGCGTGATGACTAGGGTGGGACCGGTGAGCAGCGCACCCGGTTACCAGTCCCCCGCCGTCACCGTCGCATCCGCCCTGCCGTCCGATCTGGACGCCGCGGTGCTGATCGTGCCGGTCATCACCGGCGAGAACGACGAGGCCACGGTTCTGGCCAACCCGTTCCTGGACGCCGAAGCCACCGGCGAGATCGAGGTGGCATTGAAGACCCTTGGCGCGAAGGGTTCGACCGAGCAGGTGACGCGCGTGCTCGTGCCGTCGCTGCCGGTGGCCAGCGTGCTGGCCGTCGGCCTCGGCAAGGACCGCGACGAGTGGCCGGCCGACGTCATCCGCCGCGCCGCCGGCGTGGCGGCCCGCGCCCTCAACGGCACCGAGACCGTCGTGACCACCCTGTCCGAAGTGGACGTGGCCGCTGCCGTCGAAGGCCTGATCCTCGGCGCCTACCGCTTCTCCGAATTCCGCAGCGCGAAGACCGCCCCGAAGGAGGCGGGCCTCACGGCGCTGACGGTGCTGTCCACCGCCGACGACGCCGAGACCGCAGCGGCCCGCGGCGTCGATGTCGCGACTGCCGTGGCGACGGCCCGCGACTTCGTCAACACCCCGCCGAGCCACCTGTACCCGGGCGAATTCGCCAAGCGCGCAAAGGCTTTGGGTAAGTCGGCGGGCCTCGAGGTCGAGGTGCTGGGCAAGAAGGAACTGGAGGACGCCGGATACGGCGGCATCGTGGGTGTCGGCAAGGGCTCGTCCCGCGGGCCGCGCCTGGTGCGGCTGACCTACCGTTCCGGCAAGAAGAACGCCAAGAAGGTGGCGCTGGTGGGCAAGGGCATCACCTTCGACACCGGCGGCATCTCGATCAAGCCGGCCGCCAACATGCACCACATGACCTCCGACATGGGCGGTGCCGCGGCCGTCATCGCGACCGTCGTGCTGGCGGCGCGTCAGAAGCTGGCGGTCGACGTCACCGCGACCGTCCCCATGGCCGAGAACATGCCGTCGTCGACGGCGCAGCGGCCCGGCGATGTCCTGACGCAGTACGGCGGCACCACCATCGAGGTGCTCAACACCGATGCCGAGGGCCGGCTCATCCTGGCCGACGCCATCGTCCGCGCCTGCGAGGACAACCCCGACTACCTCATCGAGACGTCGACGCTGACCGGCGCGCAACTGGTCGCGCTCGGCACGCGCACCCCCGGCGTGATGGGTAGCGACGAGTTCCGCGACCGGGTCGCGAAGCTGTCGCAGCAGGTCGGCGAGAACGCGTGGGCGATGCCACTGCCCGAGGAGTTGAAGGACGACCTGAAGTCGACGGTCGCCGACCTGGCGAATGTCAGCGGCGCGCGCAACGCGGGCATGCTGGTGGCCGGGGTGTACCTGCGCGAGTTCGTCGCCGACGGTGTGCAGTGGGCACACCTCGACGTCGCCGGCCCGGCGTACAACACCGGCGGCCCGTGGGGCTACACCGGCAAGGGTGGCACCGGCGTCCCGACCCGCACGATGTTCGCCGTGCTGGAGGACATCGCCGCCAACGGCTGACCACGCACACAACGACAGCTCGGCGGTAGCTGAGACGACGGCAGTTACCGAATTTTTCTACCGCCGAGCTTGTCCGAGGCGTACCGTTCCTGCATGAATAAGTACATTCAGCTGGCTGCCGTCACAGCCACTGTTATCGGCATGGAATTAGCCGGGATGAGCGGTGCCGCACAGGCGCTTGCCGATCCCGAAGACGAGGACATCATCGCCGACCAGTTGTGTCCCTTCCGGAATGTGATCGACCGGCTGGGCGGCGACGATCAGTGCGACCCCGGATACAACAACGGCGACAACAACGGCGGCGGGCTGTTCTACAACAACGGCATGCCGTGCGACAGCGTCGCGTTCCAGAACCCGGCCTGCAATCCCACGGTCAACGTGAACGTGAACCACGAGGGCGAAGTCACGCACAACGTCAACGTCAACGGCGAGCCGCCCCGATAGGCCGCCCTAGCCGGCTTTGCTGCCGACCTGAGCCAGTTGCAGCTCTGGCGTGGGCGCGGCGCCGGCGACATGCTCGGCGAGTTCGCGGGCGGCGGTGGCGAGCAGCTCCGGATGTGACATCGGCGACCAGTGTCCCGACTCGATGTCCCGGCGCCACAACTGCGAGACCCATTGGGGCGTCTCGTTGTACAGGTACGGGCGCACGAACTGGTCGCCGCGGTTGACGATCACCTGCACAGGCACCGTGACGTAGTGGTCGCGCCGGCCCTTGAAAAGGGTGCGCCAGTAGTTGGCCGGGTACACCTTGAGGCTGTTCGCGGCGTCGGTCGCGAAGGTGTCCGAATGCCGAATCTGGTTGTCGGACATGCCATCCAGCCACTTCAGCAGGAGCGGAATGATGGTCGGCACGCTGGCGCGCACCAGCACTCGCGCCACGAGCGGGATCGAGAAGAAGCCCTGGTATGTCAGCCGCAGGAACTGCGACACCGATTGCAGGAACCGCGCCGGCTGATACGGCCGCTTGAGACCCTCCATGATGAAGCGCCGGGTGTGGTCGGCGCTCGGCCCCGAGGTCGAGGTGAACGACGCGACGCGGTCCACCGACTCCGGTCGCGACAGGTACTCCCAGATACCGACCGAGCCCCAGTCATGGGCCAGCACGTGGACCTTCTGACCGGGCGCCAGCGCGGCGATGACGGCCGCGAAGTCGTCGGCGTAGTGCGCCATGGTGTACGACGAAACCTTCTTGGGCACACCGGAATTGCGCGAGCCACGGTTGTCGTAGCGGATCACCCGGTAGGTGTCGGCGAGGTGCGGCACCGTGGCGTCCCACATGTCGTGCGAGTCGGGCCAGCCGTGCACCAGCACCATCACCGGGCCGTCGGGGTTGCCCTCGTCGTAGGTCGCGATCCGCGTCCCGTCGGCACTGTCCACAAACTGCATCGCCACACCCGCCTGACCTCAAAGTATCCCGTACCGCCGGTACTGGTTCGATTGCGACAGTAGCCTGCTCAGCGAGGGTGTCAACACAGCGGGACAAAGTCCCGACCCGCCCCTCCTCGACTGCGCGAGCATGACAGGATGGGCCCTGTAGACATTCGAAGTGACGAGCGACTTTTCGAGGAGTCAACGTAATGGCCATCTCCGTCCAGATGCCCGCACTCGGTGAGAGCGTTACCGAGGGGACCGTCACTCGATGGCTCAAGCAGGAGGGCGACACCGTCGCGGTCGACGAGCCCCTGCTCGAGGTGTCCACCGACAAGGTCGACACCGAAATCCCGTCGCCGGCAGCCGGTGTCCTGACCAAGATCGTCGCGCAGGAAGACGACGTGGTCGAGATCGGCGGCGAGCTCGCCGTCATCGGTGAGGCCGGCGAGTCCCCGGCTCCGTCCGCCCCCGAGCCCGCAGCGGCACCCGAGCCGGAGCCCACCCCGGCTCCCGAGCCCGCCGCCGAAGCCCCGGCTCCGGCCGCCGAAACTCCCGCGCCGGCACCCGCATCGGCCCCCGCCCCGGCCGCCTCCGACGCGACCGACGCCACCTCGATCGTGATGCCGACGCTCGGCGAGTCCGTCACCGAGGGCACCGTGACCCGCTGGCTCAAGAAGGTCGGCGACTCCGTGGAGGTCGACGAGCCCCTGGTCGAGGTGTCCACCGACAAGGTCGACACCGAAATCCCGTCGCCGATCGCCGGCGTGCTGCTGTCCATCACCGCCGACGAGGACGACGTCGTGTCCATCGGTGGCGAGCTCGCCAAGATCGGTGCCGCCGGTTCGGCCCCGGCCGCCGCCCCGGCCCCCGAAGCCCCGGCACCGGCACCCGCCCCCGAGCCTGCCGCCGCGCCGACGCCACCGCCGGCTCCCCCGGCTCCGGCCGCACCGACCCCGCCGCCGGCCCCCGCGCCCGCTCCCGCCCCGGCCGCTCCGGCGCCCGCCGCTCCGGCTGCTGCGGCCCCGGCCGCGTCGTCGTCGGACGACGCCAGCCCGTACGTCACCCCGCTGGTGCGAAAGTTGGCTGCCGAGAACAACGTTGACCTCGCATCGGTGCAGGGCACCGGTGTCGGTGGTCGCATCCGCAAGCAGGACGTGCTCGCCGCGGCGGAGGCCGCCAAGGCCCCGGCCGCACCTGCCGCCGCTTCGTCCGCCCCGGCCCCCGCAGCTCCGGCGGCGAAGGCCCCGGCCGCCGCACCGGCTCCGGCCCTGGCGCACCTGCGTGGCACCACGCAGAAGGCCACCCGGATCCGGCAGATCACGGCCAAGAAGACGCGCGAGTCGCTGCAGACCACGGCGCAGCTGACGCAGACCCACGAGGTCGACATGACCCGCATCGTCTCGCTGCGGGCGCGCGCCAAGAACTCGTTCGCCGAGCGCGAGGGTGTGAACCTGACCTACCTGCCGTTCATCGCCCGCGCGGTGATCGACGCGTTGAAGATCCACCCGAACGTCAACGCCAGCTACAACGAGGAAACCAAGGAGATCACCTACTACGACGCCGAGCACCTCGGCTTCGCGGTGGACACCGAGCAGGGCCTGCTGTCGCCGGTCGTGCACAACGCCGGTGACCTGTCCCTCGGTGGCCTCGCGCGGGCGATCGTCGACATCGCCGACCGCGCCCGCTCGGGCAATCTGCGGCCCGACGAGCTGGCCGGTGGCACCTTCACGATCACCAACATCGGCAGCCAGGGCGCCCTGTTCGACACCCCGATCTTGGTCCCGCCGCAGGCGGCCATGCTCGGCACCGGCGCCATCGTCAAGCGGCCGCGCGTCGTCGTGGACGAGAGCGGCAACGAGTCGATCGGTGTCCGGTCGGTCTGCTACCTGCCGCTGACCTACGACCACCGCCTGATCGACGGCGCCGACGCCGGACGGTTCGTGACCACCATCAAACGTCGTCTCGAAGAGGGTGCGTTCGAGGCCGACCTGGGGCTGTAATCCCATGGCGCACGCGGTCATTGCCATCGCGGGCTCGTCGGGACTCATCGGTTCCGCACTGGTGTCGGCGCTGCGCGCGACCGACCACCGGGTGGTGCGCATCGTGCGCCGGCAGCCGGCCAACGCCGACGAGGTGTACTGGAACCCCGACGCCGGCGACTTCGACTGGCGCACGCTGCGTGACGTCGATGCCGTGGTCAACCTGTGCGGCGTGAGCATCGGGGCGCGCCGCTGGTCGGGAGCGTTCAAGCAGAGCCTGCGTGACAGCCGGATCGTCCCGACCGAGGTGCTGACCGACGCCGTCGTCGACGCCGGGGTGCCCGTGCTCATCAACGCCAGTGCCGTTGGCTTCTATGGCGATACGCGCGACCGCATCGCCGATGAGCGATCCCCCGCCGGCACCGGCTTCCTGGCCCGGCTCTGTCTGGACTGGGAGGCCGCCACCCGGCCGGCCGCCGACGCCGGCGTCCGCGTCGTGCTCGCGCGCACCGGCCTCGTGCTGGCACCGGCCGGCGGCATGCTGGCTCGGCTCCGCCCGGTCTTCGGGCTCGGCCTCGGTGCCCGGCTGGGCAGTGGGCGCCAGTACATGCCGTGGATCACGCTCGAGGACGAGGTGCGGGCCCTGCTGTTCGCGCTCAATCACGACGACCTGTCCGGCCCGCTGAATCTGACGGGCCCGGCGCCGGTGACCAATGGCGAGTTCACCGAGGCGCTGGGGCGGGCACTGCACCGCCCCACCCCGCTGCTGATGCCCGGTTTCGCGCTGCGGGCCGCGCTCGGCGAGTTCGCCGAGGAGGGACTGCTCGGCGGCCAGCGGGCCATCCCGGCCGCGCTCGAGGACGCCGGCTTCGAGTTCCACCAGCGGACCATCGGCGAGGCGCTGTCGTACGTCACCGCCCCCAACGCGGCCTGACTCCGGCAGGCGTAGCGTCAGTTCAGTGACGATCCGATCTGCCTGCGGCCCGATCGACGTGCGCCGCCTCGGCACCATCGACTACAACGACGCCTGGGAGCTGCAGCGCGAGCTCGCCGCCGCCCGCTCCGACGAGCGCGGCAACGACACGCTGCTGCTGCTCGAGCATCCGCCCGTCTACACCGCCGGCCGCCGCACCGAACCGCACGAGCGGCCGGTCGACGGCACCCCCGTCATCGACACCGACCGCGGCGGCAAGATCACCTGGCACGGCCCCGGGCAGCTGGTGGGCTACCCGATCATCGGCCTGGCACAGCCGCTCGACGTCGTGAGATTCGTTCGGCTGCTCGAGGATGCGCTGATGACGGTGTGCGGCGACCTGGGCCTGCAGACCATCCGGGTGGACGGCCGGTCCGGTGTCTGGCTGCCGGCCGACGACCTGCGGCCCGAACGCAAGATCGCCGCCATCGGCATCCGCGTCGCCCGCGGCACGACGCTGCACGGCTTCTCGCTGAACTGCAACTGCGACCTGACGGCGTTCGGCGGCATCGTCCCGTGCGGCATCGCCGATGCGGGCGTCACGTCGCTGACGAAGGAGTTGGGCCGCGAGATCACGCCCGAGGACGTCATCGACCGGGTGGCCGAGGCAGTGTGCGAGGTACTCGGCGCTCCGTCCGTCAAGGCGCTCGGCGCCGCGGCACTAACATCGACACCATGAGCGTTGATCCCGGTAACCGCAAGCTGCTCCGCCTGGAGGTCCGCAACGCGGAGACGCCCATCGAGCGCAAGCCGCCGTGGATCAAGACCAAGCTCAAGATGGGCCCGGAGTACAAGGACCTCAAGAGCCTGGTCAAGCGCGAGGGCCTGCACACCGTCTGCGAAGAGGCCGGCTGCCCCAACATCTACGAATGCTGGGAGGACCGCGAGGCCACCTTCCTGATCGGTGGCGAGCAGTGCACCCGCCGCTGCGACTTCTGCCAGATCGACACCGGCAAGCCCGCCGACCTGGACCGGGACGAGCCGCGCCGGGTGGCCGAGAGCGTGCACACTATGGGCCTGCGGTACTCCACCATCACCGGCGTGGCCCGCGACGACCTGCCCGACGGCGGCGCCTGGCTGTACGCCGAGACCGTCCGCCAGATCCACGCGCTCAACCCGAACACCGGTGTCGAGCTGCTGGCGCCCGACTTCAACGGTGTGCCCGCACTGCTCGAAGAGGTCTTCGACTCACGTCCAGAAGTGTTCGCGCACAACGTCGAAACCGTGCCGCGCATCTTCAAGCGCATCCGCCCGGCGTTCCGCTACGAGCGCAGCCTCGGCGTCATCACCGCCGCCCGCGACTACGGCCTGGTGACCAAGAGCAACCTGATCCTGGGTATGGGTGAGACGCCCGAGGAGATCCGGGTGGCCCTGCAGGACCTGTACGACGCGGGCTGCGACATCGTCACCATCACGCAGTACCTGCGTCCGTCGCCGCGGCACCACCCCGTCGAGCGGTGGGTGCGACCGGAGGAATTCGTCGAGCACCAGCAGTTCGCCGAGGGTCTCGGGTTCGCCGGTGTCCTGGCCGGACCGCTGGTCCGGTCGTCCTACCGAGCCGGCAAGCTGTACGCCCAGGCTGCCCGGTTACGGCCACCGGTTTCCTGAATCTATCCTGGTGGCATGGCGAAGACCACCAATCCTGCCGCTGTGAAGGCCGCGAAGGCCGAGGCGAAGGCGGCGCGCAAGGCCGCTTCGAAGCAGCGCCGAGCCCAGCTCTGGCAGGCGTTCCAGATTCAGCGCAAAGAGGACAAGCGGCTGCTGCCGTACATGATCGGCGCGTTCGTCCTGATCGTGGGGCTCGCCGTCGCGATGGCCGCGTACTCCGGCGGCATCTTCAGCTGGATCACGCTGCCCATCCTGGGTGTGCTGCTCGGCGCGCTGGTCGCGTTCATCATCTTCGGCCGACGCGCGCAGAAGTCGGTCTACAGCAAGGCTGACGGCCAGACCGGCGCGGCGGCCTGGGCGCTGGACAACATGCGCGGCCAGTGGCGCGTCACGCAGGGCGTCGCCGCCACCGGCAGCTTCGATGCCGTGCACCGCGTGGTCGGCCGGCCGGGTGTGATCTTCGTCGGCGAGGGTTCGCCGCAGCGCCTGAAACCGCTTCTGGCGCAGGAGAAGAAGCGCACCGCACGACTGGTCGGCGAGGTGCCGATCTACACCATCGTGGTCGGCAACGAAGAGGACCAGGTGCCGCTGGCCAAGCTGGAACGGCACCTGACCAAGCTGCCCGCCAACATCACCACCAAGCAGATGGACGCCCTCGAGTCGCGCCTGGCCGCCCTCGGTACCAAGCTGGGCCCCGGCGGCCTGCCCAAGGGCCCGCTGCCCGCGGGCGCCAAGATGAAGGGCATGCAGCGCACCGCGCGTCGCAAGTAGCCCGCCGCCTGCGATTTGTGCACGATTTTCCGCGCTGACCGCGGAAAATCGTGCACAAATCGCTTCGGTCAGCGGCGCAGGACGGCGGTGTTGGTCAGCCGGTCCTGCAGCCCGCGGCCGTCGGCGTCGGTGAACAGCGCCGGCACGGCCAGCAACACCAGCAGCATGCGGACGAAGGCGCGGCCGAGGCCGACGTACTGGCTCCGGCCGACGGACACGACGCGCAATCCCAGTGCGAACTGGCCCGGCGTGAAGGTGAAGAGCCGCACCGACACCGTGCCGACGACGACCCAGGCGATCACCGCGGGTGTGCCGTGCCAGACGTATTGGTATTCGTATTCGCTCAATCCGCCGAACACCACACTCAGGGTGCCGAGGCCGTAGCAGATCAGCCAGTCCACCAACAACGCGGCGAAGCGGCGCCCGAATCGGGCGAGGGAACCCGGGCCGGTTTCCGGCAGGCCGAGGGCTTTACCCGGGTACGTGGAGTCATCAACGGGGCGCTGCGATTCGGGCCCGGACAGCCACGAACCGAGCCGGAATTCATCAGCACCTGCCATGGTGTCAGGATAGGCGTGCGCGCTCATGCAACCGAACCGCGCGGCGGGTGGCCCACGGTTCCAGGAACCACCGATCGCGTAACGTCCGCGAAACATACGGTTGATTGGCGTGCAACATCGTGTCCCTAGGTTCAACCGCGGGTAACACCAGTAAAGGAGATCACTTACGTGGCAGAAAAGACGTCTGACGACATTTTCAAGCTGATCAAGGACGAGAACGTCGAGTACGTCGACATCCGTTTCTGCGATCTGCCTGGTGTTGTCCAGCACTTCTCGATCCCGGCTTCGGCTTTCGACGAGAGCGTTTTCGAAGACGGCCTCGCGTTCGACGGTTCGTCCGTGCGCGGCTTCCAGTCCATCCACGAGTCCGACATGATGCTGCTGCCGGACGCCAACACCGCGCGCATCGACCCGTTCCGCGCCGCCAAGACGCTGAACCTGAACTTCTTCGTGCACGACCCGTTCACGCGTGAGGCCTACTCCCGTGACCCGCGCAACGTCGCACGCAAGGCCGAGAACTACCTGAAGAGCACCGGCATCGCCGACACCGCGTACTTCGGTGCCGAGGCCGAGTTCTACATCTTCGACTCCGTGGCCTTCGACTCGAAGATCAACGGCACGTTCTACGAAGTCGACTCCGAGTCGGGCTGGTGGAACAGCGGCGAGCCCTACGAGGCCGACGGCTCCCCCAACCGCGGCTACAAGGTCCGCCCCAAGGGTGGCTACTTCCCCGTCGCGCCGTACGACCACTATGTCGACCTGCGTGACGAGATGTCGACCAATCTGATCAACGCCGGGTTCACCCTGGAGCGCGGCCACCACGAGGTCGGCACCGCCGGCCAGGCCGAGATCAACTACAAGTTCGACACGCTGCTCGCCGCGGCCGATGACGTGCTGCTGTTCAAGTACATCATCAAGAACACCGCGTGGGCGAACGGCAAGACCGTCACCTTCATGCCGAAGCCGCTGTTCGGTGACAACGGCTCGGGCATGCACGCCCACCAGTCGCTGTGGAAGGACGGCAAGCCGCTGTTCCACGACGAGTCCGGCTACGCGGGCCTGTCCGACATGGCGCGCCACTACATCGGCGGCATCCTGCACCACGCCCCGTCGCTGCTGGCGTTCACCAACCCGACGGTGAACTCCTACAAGCGTCTGGTGCCGGGCTACGAGGCCCCGATCAACCTGGTGTACAGCCAGCGCAACCGCTCGGCGTGTGTGCGTATCCCGATCACCGGCAACAACCCGAAGGCCAAGCGCCTCGAGTTCCGTTGCCCGGACAGCTCGGGCAACCCGTACCTGGCCTTCTCGGCGATGCTCATGGCCGGTATCGACGGCATCAAGAAGAAGATCGAGCCGCTGGCCCCGGTCGACAAGGACCTCTACGAGCTGCCGCCGGACGAGGCCGCCAACATCCCGCAGGCCCCGACCTCGCTGGCCAGCGTCATCGACAAGCTCGAGGAAGACCACGACTACCTCACCGAGGGTGGCGTGTTCACCGAGGACCTGATCGAGACCTGGATCTCGTACAAGCGCGAGAACGAGATCCTGCCGGTGCAGATTCGCCCTCACCCGTACGAGTTCTCGCTCTACTACGACTGCTGAGTCGCGAGCACACGAACTGCCCCTCTCCTCCGGGAGAGGGGCAGTTCTGTATCGGGGTGACGACGTCGGGGGTGCCCGCTTGCCCACCGCGAACAAGTACGGTAGCCTAACCATCGCGAGCGTCACTGCTCGCGGTGCTGACAACCTCACAGGTCAACGGAGAGATTCGTTGGCCTTTTTCGTTTCTCTCCAGCCCTATTCACAAGCGAGAGAATGAGGTTCGCCCATGTTCACGGTTTTCCTGTTGGTCAAGACCAACCCCGAGTGGCTCGGTTTCCCGGTCGCTAAACGGTTCGACGAACTCACGCTGCATCTGCAGCCGATCCTCGATCGCCACAAGGCGGTCAACTTCACGTGGTACGACACGGAGTTCTACACCGCCCGGGTCACCGATGTCTGGATGCTGACGGCCGCAGACCCGCACGAGTATGAGCTGGCGGTCGAAGAGCTGCGCGAAACACCGCTGTGGGACCGGTATTTCGCCATCGTCGAAATCCTGCCCGGAGTCGCGAATGCCTACGCGGACAACTACGGCCGGGCCGCTATCGGATGACCGGTAGCCGGGTTGCCTCTCCCTCCGGGGAGGGGCAGCCCGGTGGCTCAGCACCCGTCGCCGCGGCGCTGTGAGGCAAATCGCGAGAATTTGCTCCCATTCCGCAATCTCGCAGCACCTGGCGCGTCACAGGAACCTCATATGATGTCGCCATGGCTCAGACTGACATCGAATCCCGGCTCGACGCTGTAGCTCCCATCGTGCTCTCCGTGTTCCGGATGGTCATCGGCTTCCTGTTCACGCTCCACGGCGCCACCACGCTGTTCAAGTGGCCCGTCGACACCAATCCCGGCATGGCCGCACCGGATTTCGGTAGTTTTCCGGGCTGGTACGCCGGCGCCATCGAGCTGATCGTCGGCATCCTGGTGTTCACCGGTCTGGCCACCCGCATCGCGGCCTTCATCGGTTCCGGCGAAATGGCTTTCGCCTACTTCATGGCGCACCAGCCGAAGGGCCTGCTGCCCATCGCCAATGGCGGCGAGCCGGCGGTGCTCTACTGCTTCGCGCTGTTCCTGCTGGTGTTCACCGGCGGTGGCGCCATCGCGCTGGACGCGCTGCGCAAACGCTAGTTACAGGCCCCGGTCCACGCGAAACCGCTTGAGTCCGTCGATCTTCTCGGCCAGCGTGGCCGTCGGACCGCTGTAGAACATCCACGGCATCGTGACGTTGCCGGTGATGCCGGCCCGCGCGGCGCGCTCGAAATGCTCCGGCAGATAGGCGTCGGCAAGCGGTGTCAGGATCTCGTAACCCTCGAGCGGTAAACCGTTTTCGACCCGCAGTTCGCGCACCCGCGTCGCCGCGGCGATGGCCTGGTCGGTGGTGATCAAGTCGCCGATCCAGCCGTCGTTGCGCGCAGCCCGGCGCAGGGCGATCTCACTGAGCCCGCCGACGTAGATGGGCACCGGCGGCGGCGTCGGCTCCATCTCGAGCCGCGGCACCTGGTAGAACTCGCCGTCGAACGATGTCCAGCCCGGTTGCCACAGCTGCCGGATCAGCTCCAGTATCTCGTCGGTGCGCTTGCCGCGGCGCTCGAAAGCCTGCCCCATCAAGGCGAATTCGTCGGCACACCAGCCCACACCGACACCGAACTCCACGCGGCCACCGGACAGACAGGCCGCGGTCCCGACCGACTTCGCGACCGAGAACGGGTCACGCATCCCCGGGATGTACACCGTCGTCACGAATTTCACGCGGCTGGTCACCTGCGACAGGGCACCGACGAGCACCCACGGGTCCGGCCAGTGCGTGAACGGCTGCCAGCGCCGCTGCCCGTCGGGTGTGTACGGGTAGGGCGTGCTCAGCGTCTCCAGGTTCACCACGTGGTCCGGGATGGCGATGCCGTCGTAGCCGAGATCATCTGCGGCCCGGGCGATCTCGGTCACCTCGCTGATGTCGAGGAATGCCAGGGAGACGTAGAACCTCACTCGCGCGCCCAGGAGGGCCTGATGAAGATGCCGTCGGCCTCCACGCTGACACCGTCGACATCGGACAGCGTGCCGCGGGCGAACGTCTTGACGCCGTCGACACGGTCGATCCAGGCCTCGGCCCGCACCGGCCCCTGCTTGGTCCCCCGCACGTACCGCAACGTGATGGTCCCCGTGAAATGGGGCTTGGTCAGCCCGTCACTGGCCGCCTCCCCGAGAATGTGGTCGAGCACCAGGGCGCAGATGCCACCGTGCACCAGGCCGGGCGGCCCTTCGTAGGGCAGGCCCAGTTCGAACTCGGCCCAGCACCGGCCGTCCCCTTGCCCGCCCTCGTGGTGGATCTCCATCGGCGGGGCAATCGCATTGCGCACGCCCACAGCCGGATTCGTGTAGGCCAGCGGCCGTCCGGTGTCCGCGTTCCGTAGCGTCGAGGTGCTGTTGTGCTGCACCGCCACGAGCCGGTCGGTGACCGATTCGATCGCCGCCTGCGCCTCGGCGATGGTGGCCTCGTCGACACCGGTCCGGATGCCGGCGTCGATCAGCCTGCGCACCGCATCGGTGAACGGTCGGTACACCGCCAGCTGACGCTCGTATTCCGCATCGCTGATCACGTCGAACGGAAAATCACTCACGCTGCCTACTCCCCAAACACCTTGCGCACCACGGTTTTGGCACGACGGGTCACGCGCAGATAGTTGTCCAGGAAGGCGCCGCCGTCGCCGCTCGGCCACCCGGCCGCCACCGCGACCGCGTTGAGCTGACGGCCCGGACCGGGCAGTTGGTCGGTCGGCTTGCCGCGCACCAGCACCAGGGCGTTGCGCGCGCGGGTCGCGGTCAGCCAGGCCTGCCGCAGGATGTCCGCCTCGTCGCCCTCGATCAGCTGGGCCGCCTCGATGGCGTCCAGCGTCTGCAGCGTCGAGGTGTTGTGCAACGTGGGAACCTGGTGCGCATAACGCAATTGGAGCAACTGCACGGTCCATTCCACGTCGGCCAGGCCACCGCGGCCCAGCTTGGTGTGGGTGTTCGGGTCGGCGCCGCGGGGCAACCGCTCGGCGTCGACGCGGGCCTTGATGCGCCGGATTTCGCGCACCGCGTCCGCCGAGACGCCACCGGGCGGGTACCGGGTCTTGTCGGCCATCAGCAGGAATCGTTCACCCAGTTCCAGGTCCCCCGCCACGCGGTGGGCCCGCAGCAGGGCCTGAATCTCCCACGGCTGCGCCCACTGTGCGTAGTACGACTCGTAGGACGCCAACGTCCGCACCAGTGAGCCGTTGCGGCCTTCCGGCCGCAGCCCGGCGTCGACCTCCAGCGGCGGGTCGCTGCTGGGCTGCCCCAACAACGTCCGCACCTGTTCGGCGACCCCGATCGCCCAGCGCACCGCGGCGGACTCGTCCGCCCCGGCCGCGCCCTCGACGGGTTCGCACACGAACATCACGTCGGCGTCCGACCCGTAGCCCAGTTCGCCGCCGCCGAGCCGGCCCATGCCGATGACGGCGATGCGCGCCGGCGGGCCGGCGGGTCCCGAGCGTGCCCGGATCACCGCATCGAGCGCGGCCTCCAGCACCGCGACCCACACCGAGGTCAGCGCCTTGCAGACGTCGACCACCGGCAGCAGCCCCAGCAGGTCGGCCGACGCCACGCGCGCCAGTTCGCGACGGCGCAGGGTGCGTGCCGCGGCGATGGCGCGGACCGGGTCGGCGTGCCGGCCGGCCGAGGCGACCAGCGCGCGGAACACCGCATCCGGTTCCACTTCAAGCAGTTTCGGCCCCTGCGGACCGTCGGCGTACTGCTGCAGGACTTCCGGCGCCCGCATCAGCAGCTCCGGCACATAGGCCGACGTGCCCAGCACCCGCATCAGCCGCTTGGCGACGGCACCCTCGTCACGCAGGGTGGACAGGAACCAGCGCTGGTCCCCCAGTTCCTCACTGATCCGCCGGTACGCCAGCAGGCCCGCGTCCGGATCCGGGGTGTCCGACAGCCAGTCCAGCAGCGTCGGCAGCAGCACCTGCTGCACCGTGCCGCGGCGACCGCTGGCGCTCGTCAGCGCGGCGAGGTGCGTCAGGGCGCTCTGCGGGCCTTCGTAACCCAGTGCGGCCAACTGTCTTTCGGCCGCGGCGGTGGTCAGGCTCGGGCCGAACTGGTTTCCCACTTCGAGCAGCGGCTGATAGAAGAGCTTGGCGTGCAGGCGGGACACCCGCATGTTCTGCCGCTTCAGGTCCTCGCGCAGGACGCCGAGCGCGTCGTGCTGACCGTCGGGCCGGATGTGCGCCGCGCGCGCCAGCCAGCGCCACGCCTCGTCGTCGCCGTCCTCGGGCAGCAGGTGGGTGCGCTTGAGTCGCTGTAGTTGCAGCCGGTGCTCAAGCAGCCGCAGGAACTCATAGGACGCAGTGAGATTCGCGGTGTCGTCGCGGCCGATGTAACCGCCGGAGCCGAGCGCCGCCAATGCGTCGACCGTCGAGGCGACGTGCAGCGAATCGTCATTGCGGCCGTGCACGAGCTGCAACAGCTGCACCGCGAACTCGACGTCCCGCAGGCCACCCTTGCCCAGTTTCAGCTCGCGGGTACGCACCCCGGCGGGCACGAGATCCTCGACGCGGCGCCGCATGGCCTGCACGTCGGGCACGAAATCCTCACGGTCACAAGCAGTCCAGACCATCGGCATCAGCGCGTCGATGTACTGCTCGCCCAGCTCGGCGTCACCGACGGCCGCGCGGGCCTTCAAAAGCGCCTGGAATTCCCAGGTTTTGGCCCAGCGCTGGTAATACGCGACGTGCGACTCCAGGGTGCGGACCAGCTGGCCGGCCTTGCCCTCGGGCCGCAGCGCCGCGTCGACCTCGAAGAAGGTCTCGCCGGCGAACCGCATCATCTCGCCGGCCACCCGGGTGGTCACCGAGTCCGCCGTCTCCGCCACGAAGATGACGTCGACGTCGCTGACGTAATTCAGTTCGCGCGCACCGCATTTGCCCATTGCGATGACCGCGAGCCGGGGACCGGGCTCGTCGCCGCACACCGTGCGGGTCGCCACGACCAGTGCCGCCGCGAGCGCCGCGTCGGCCAGGTCGGACAGGTGCTCCCCCACCGTGACATACGGCAGCACCGGCTCGTTCTCGACCGTCGGCGCGACGTCCAGCGCCGCCAGCACCAGGATGCGGTCCCGGTAGTAGGTCTGCAGCACCGCGGAAGCCGTTGGGGTACCGGCGACTTCGGATGCCAGCCGCTCGAAGTCCTCGAGCAGCTCGGCGCGCGACGGCAACGTGATGTCACCGTGCAGCAGTCGCCACGAAGCGGGGTGTGCCACCAGGTGATCACCCAGGGCCAGCGACGACCCCAGCACGGCGAACAGCCGGCCCCGCAGGGCCGTGTCGGTCACCAGCAGTGTGCTGAGTTCGGCCCAGTCGCCCTCGAGGGCGTCCGCGATCCGCACCATGGCACGCAGGGCGCTGTCGGCGTCAGGGGCGCGCGACAGCGACCACAACAACGGGACGTGCGCATCGGTGTTCCAGCCGAGCCGGTCGAGATCGGCCCGCGCCGTGGGCGCCACCAACCCGAGGCGCCCGACGCTGGGCTGTCTGGGACGCTGCGTCGCGGGGTTGGGCACCACCCGACGTTAGCGCACCGTCACGGCGTCACAGCGACAGGTATTCCTTGAGTTCGAACGGTGTCACGTGGCTGCGGTAGGTCTCCCACTCGCTGCGCTTGTTCCGCAGGAAGTAGTCGAAGACGTGCTCTCCCAACGCCTCGGCGACGAGTTCGGACTTCTCCATCTCGGCCAGCGCCACACCGAGGCTGCTCGGCAGCTCCTTGTAGCCCATCGCGCGACGCTCCTCGGGCGTCAGGTTCCAGACGTTGTCCTCGGCCTGCGGCCCCAGTTCGTAGCCCTTCTCGATGCCACGCAGGCCGGCGGCCAGCAGCACCGCGAACGCCAGGTACGGGTTGCATGCCGAGTCGGGGCTGCGCACCTCGATGCGGCGCGACGAGGCCTTGCGCGGCGTGTACATCGGGACCCGCACCAGTGCGGAGCGGTTGGCCGCACCCCACGACGCGGCGGTCGGCGCCTCGCCGCCGTGCACCAGCCGCTTGTAGGAGTTCACCCACTGGTTGGTGACGGCGCTGATCTCGCTGGCGTGCGTCAGGATGCCGGCGATGAAGGACTTGGCGACGTCCGACAGCTGCAGCGGATCGTCGGCGCTGTGGAAGGCGTTGGTCTCGCCCTCGAACAGGCTCATGTGCGTGTGCATCGCCGAGCCCGGGTACTGGCTGAAGGGCTTGGGCATGAACGTGGCCCGCACGCCTTCGTTGATCGCGACTTCCTTGACCAGGTACCGGAACGTCATGACGTTGTCGGCCATCGACAGGGCGTCGGCGTAGCGCAGGTCGATTTCCTGCTGGCCGGGCGCGCCCTCGTGGTGGCTGAACTCCACCGAGATGCCCATCGACTCGAGGGCCTCGATGGCGTGCCGGCGGAAGTTCGGCGCCGAGTCGTGCACGGCCTGGTCGAAGTAGCCGTTGTTGTCGGCCGGCACCGGCACCGAGCCGTCGTTGGGGCCGGGCTCCAGCAGGAAGAACTCGATCTCCGGGTGCACGTAGCAGGAGAAGCCCAGATCGCTGGCCTTGGCCAGTTGCCGGCGCAGCACGTGCCGCGAGTCGGCCCACGACGGCGAACCGTCGGGCATGGTGATGTCGCAGAACATGCGGGCCGAGTAGTGCTTGCCGGTGCTCTTGGTGGTCCACGGCAGCACCTGGAAGGTGGACGGATCCGGCCGGGCCACCATGTCGGCTTCGGAGACGCGGGCGAAGCCCTCGATTGCGGATCCGTCGAAGCCGATGCCCTCTTCGAAGGCGCCTTCCAGCTCGGCCGGCGCGATCGCCACGGACTTGAGGTATCCGAGCACGTCGGTGAACCACAACCGGACAAAGCGAATGTCGCGTTCTTCCAGCGTGCGCAGCACGAATTCCTTCTGGCGATCCATGTCCGCAGCGTAGGCAGCAGCTGTTAAATCCGTGTTACCAAGTGGACTCTGTTCGGCATGTTTCGCGGGTGATCCGCCTCGCGGAATCCCAGATGCGTACGGCCGGCCGGAGGGCTCTGCCACGTGCCGTCCGGTAGGCGTCGACATTCCGCAACTCCGCCGGTTCGGCGGCAGGCAGTCCACGAGATCGCCGCGCTGCTGAAGCGCGCCATATGTCTGGCCGCTCGCCCAGAAGAAAGTAGAGCCATTAGTCCCTATATCGAGCTTCTGCCTGGACATACGGTGACCAGTCGACGGTTTAAGGAACGCGTTCTAGTAGGGCGCCACTCGCCTGGAGGTGACGGAGTTGACCAATTCGACGAGCGCCGATGTCCGCGAGATCGATGTCGGCACGCCGCCCACACGGTTCGCCAGGGGCTGGCACTGCCTGGGATTGCTGTCGGAGTTCACGGACGGCAAGCCGCATTCGATCAGCGCGTTCGGAACGAAGCTGGTGGTCTTTGCCGACAGTGCGGGGGTTCCGCACGTCCTCGACGCCTATTGCCGCCATCTCGGTGGCGACCTGTCGCAAGGTCAGATCAAAGAGGACGCCGTCGCATGTCCGTTCCACGACTGGCGCTGGGACGGCAACGGCCGCTGCGCGCAGGTGCCCTATGCGAAACGCGCTCCCCGGCTGGGACGGACCCGGGTGTGGACATCACGTGTCCGGGCAGGCCTCCTCTTCGTCTGGCATGACCCCGAGGGCTCGGCACCGTCACCGCACCTGGACATCCCCGAACTACCGGAGTTTGGCGACGAGGGCTGGACGCAATGGTCTTGGCGCACCGAGCTGATCGGTTCGAACTGCCGAGAGATCGTCGACAACATCGTCGACATGGCGCACTTCTACTACATCCACTTCGGGTTCCCGACCTACTTCAAGAACGTATTCGAAGGGCACATCGCGTCCCAGTATCTCCGGACGATCGGCAGGCCCGACGTGAACTTGGGTGGATCGCACTACGCGGGCGAACAGATCCTCGACTCCGAGGCGTCCTACTTCGGACCCTCATTCATGATCAACCGGCTGCACAACAGCTACGGCGGCTACCGGGTCGAGGCCATCCTGGTCAACTGTCACTATCCGGTCACATCGGATTCCTTTGTGCTGCAATGGGGAATCATGGTGCGCCGCCCCGAGGGGCTGCCCGATGGAGCGACCACGATGCTGCTGCGTGCGTTCACCGACGGTGTCAGCAAGGGCTTCCTGCAGGACGTTCAGATATGGAAGAACAAGACACGCATCGACAATCCGCTCCTCGTCGAGGAAGACGGGCCGGTCTACCAACTCCGACGGTGGTACGAGCAGTTCTACGTCGATGCCGCCGATGTCACCCCGGAGATGACCGATCGCTTCGAGTACGAGGTGGATACCACTGCCGCCAACGAGTTTTGGCGCGCTGAAGTCGCGGAGAACCTGCGACTGCGAGAAACCCCGACCCCGGTCACGACGGACCGCGGTCGCAACCAACCCAGCCTCGGAAGGACAGTTCAATGACTGCAATTGAGCAAGGTATTGCCCAGACGGTGCGCGACAGCCAGTCAGTTCTCGATGGTGTCGACGGACTGTTGCCATTACTCCGCGACCGCGCCCAGCTCACCGAGGACATCCGCGCGATCCCTGACGAAACACTTTCGGCGCTCGAAGAAGTCGGGTTCTTCAAGCTATTGCAGCCCGCGCAGTGGGGTGGATTGCAGTGCGACCCCACCGTCTACTACGAGGCGGTGCGCAGACTGGCCAGCGCGTGCGGTTCCACCGGCTGGGTGGCCGGTGTACTCGGCGTGCACAACTGGCACCTGGCGCTGTTCGACCAGCAGGCCCAGGAAGACGTCTGGGGCGAGGACTCGACCGTTCGCATCTCCTCGTCCTACGCCCCGATGGGCTCCGCCACGATTGTCGACGGGGGCTATGTCGTCAATGGCTCGTGGCAGTGGTCGTCCGGCTCCGCACAGGCGACCTGGGCGTTCCTCGGCGGCCCGGTCATCAAGGACGGCCGTCCGGTCGACTTCGGCAGCTTCCTGATCCCGCGCACCGAGTACACCATCGACGACGTGTGGAACGTGGTCGGCCTGCG
>NZ_JAYXBQ010000080.1:0-131457 GCF_039668335.1 Mycobacterium sp. SM3041
TCTACCGCCAGATCCGACAAATGTCACGAAAACGGCGAACACACCGATAACCCCTTCAGGACACAATCGAACGTTTTCCATCGCTCCTACGTGTCATTGGGTATAGGACCGGAAGGACCCTGAGATGCGTACTGCACTAATAACTCTCATAGCTCTCACCACCACTGCTGCCGTACTGGCCCCCGCCGCGCCGGCAGCCGCCGAGTCGGCGATTGTCACCATCGGCCAGCTGGAGGCCGAGGGATTCCACGTGAATGTCGACCGGGTCGGTACCGCGCCGCTCGATCAGTGCGTGGTGACCAGCGTCCGCAACCCGCAGGAGCAGACCCGGCTCATCCGGGTGGACGGCCCCGGCAACCGGGACCAGATCATCCGCGTGGTGGTACGACGGACCATCACAGTGTCGCTGGACTGCAGTCGCTAGCCGGACTCAGTTCGCGATCACCGGCAACGTGATCGACGACGGATGGGCGGCGTCGTGCAGGATGGTCTGCGTCGCAACGACGGTCGCCGCATCCCGCCCGAACGGCGCACCGGTGTTGGGATTCGGCGCGAACTGCGGGTAGTCGCTGCTGGAAATCTCGACCCGCACCCGGTCCCCTGGCTTGAGTTGGTAACTGGTGGGCCAGATTTGGATGCGGTACTGGTACGGCTGGCCGGGGACGATCGGCGTCGGCGCCGACAACGAGTCCCGGAACGACGCCCGGATGATGCCGTTGTTCAGGTTGACGGCCGTCCCATCGGGCTTGACCACCACCAGCTTGGCCGTGAAATCGGTATCCACAGCTGAAGATTGGGCCCACAGCGAGACGGTGGCCGCCCCGGTGATCTCGGTGTCCCGGGTCACCGGGTCGCCGGTGTACACCAGCACATCGGATCGCTGTTCGACCGGCGTCTGGTCGTACGGCCCTTGCGGACCGGACTTCGCACCACAACACGAGTGCCCACCCAGGCTCGCTGCCGGATTGAGCGGGTCGTAGGTGTAGGTGTCGGGCGGTTGTGGTCCGGGCAGCACCGGCAACAGCTTGCCGTCGCGGTCCGCGATGCCGCCGGAGCCCGAGAGGTAGTAGTTGATCCATTGCGTCTGCGGCAGTGGCCAATTGGCGGCCATCTTCCAGGCGTTGACACCCATGGTGAAGTAGTCGACGCGCGGCTTGCCCGCCACACCGTTGTCGACGCCCTTCAGGAAGTGGTCGAACCAGGCCAGCATCAGCTCGTTGATCGGGCTGTTGCCCACCGCTCCAATGTCTTTGAGCATCGGTGCGGGCTCGGAATCAGCTCGACCCCACGCGACGTGGTCCCACGGCCCGATGACCAGACGCTGGTTCGTACGCGCGAAGTCGTTGCCACCGTGGGCCACCATCCCGGCGAAGTTCTCCACACCGCCGGCCAGGAACGCGTCGTACCAGCCCTCGAAGTGCAGCACCGGAATTCGCACCGCCGGATACCGGTCGCGAATGCTGACCTGCTGCCAGAAGGCGTCGCGCGTGTTGTGCCGAACCCAGTCGAAGTACCACGGCGCCACCGCCGGATTGTGGGGCTGCATCGGCGGAAGCTCCTGCTGTGGGCGGAAATTCAGCCATCGCGTCGGATCGGCGCCGGCGTCCCGCAACAGCCGCTCGGCTTCGGCGTCCCGGCGGTTCTGCGCGGCGCCAAGCGCAATCGACTCGATGGCCCACGGCTGCACGAACGCCAGCCGGAACTCGCCGCCCTCGTAGGTCCAGCCGTCGTAGTAGTCGGACGCGGTGTTGGCGGGCGCGATCGTCACCAGATGCGGCGGCGCCGTCACCGCTGCAAGCCATTGCGTCGCACCGACGTACGACGATCCGTACATCGCCACCTTGCCGTTCGCGCCGGGCAGACCGGCGGCCCATTCGACGGTGTCGTAGCCGTCGGCCATGTCATTGGTGAACTCACTGAACACCCCGCCGGAGCTCCCCTGGCCCCGAACGTCCTGCACGACAACGAGATAGCAGTGCGAGGCGAACCAATCCGGCGGTTCGTAGCGCTCCGGCGACGTCTGCGCCCCGGACTTGCCGTACTGCGTCCGCATCAGCAATACCGGCACCGGCTCAGCGGTTCGAGGGCGATAGACGTCGGCGCGCAGGACGACGCCGTCGCGCATGGTGGCGCCGACATCGCGTTCGGTATCGACGGCGCACGAGCCCCGGCCCGTCGCAGCAGGGAATGGAGAAGCGGGCGGACGGTCCGCGCCACAGGCAGCCAGCAGAGCCAGCACCACCACGAACGCCGTCACGCGGATCAGAGCGCGCACGCCACCACGCTAGACGGTTACGACGGCGCGGGTCCGCCCGACTTCGTCGTCAGCACCAGGACGTTCGCGTCGCGGTCGAGGAACGCCTGCGTGGTCATGCCCGAACCGGAGAAGTGGTTGTTGAGTTCGGGCCCCGACAGGTACGGACCGCCGGGCAGTTCCGGCTGCAGAATCTTCTGCACCGTCGGCCGCCGATCGGTGTCGGCCGGGTGGTATTCGGCGATCAATCGAGTGGTCTCCGCCGGGGGCAGCTTGATCACCGCGTCGATCCAGTTGACCTTGCCGGCCAGGCTGGGATCGCCACTGTTGTTCCAGGTGACCCACACCGCCTCGTCAGGCTTGCGCAACTGCGGGAACTGCCAGACCAGCTGCTGCACGTCATGCCGGACCATCTCGGGCGGTATCGGCGGGCCCTTCACCGCAGGCGACGCGGAGCCGAAGCTGTCCAGGCTGCCGAGGTTGACGCCGTCGCAGCCGGTCAACGTGACGCCGACCACAGCCAGCAACGCGATGCGTCTTTCCCATCGGTTCTTCCGCATGGCCGACGTCCCTTCACGAGGGTGCCCTGGTGTGCGGAAATTCTAACGCCGAGATCCGCTAACCAGCAGATCTTCAGCAAACATCTGAGTGTGGCGCAGAACACAAAATTATCGCCCAGTGCAATATATCGGCGCCGCTCGTGCCTGCGGTCAGCTAATTCGTCGATGTGTGCCGAGCCCGAAAAACGCGAAAACCCCCAATTCCCGCGGGAATTGGGGGCTTTCGAGTGTGCTCACGCGAACAGCGCAAACAGACCGCGAACAGACTCAGTAGCGGTAGTGCTCCGGCTTGTACGGGCCGTCGACGTCGACGCCGATGTACTCGGCCTGCTCCTTGCTGAGCTTGGTCAGCGTGCCACCGAGAGCCTCGACGTGGATACGCGCGACCTTCTCGTCGAGGTGCTTGGCCAGGCGGTAGACCTCGTTGTCGTACTCGTCGTTCTTGGTCCACAGCTCGATCTGGGCGATGACCTGGTTGGAGAACGAGTTCGACATCACGAACGACGGGTGGCCGGTCGCGTTGCCCAGGTTGAGCAGACGGCCCTCGGACAGCACGATGATCGACTTGCCGGTGTCACCGAAGGTCCACAGGTCGACCTGCGGCTTGATGTTCAGCTTGGTGGCACCCGACTTCTCGAGGGCCGCCATGTCGATCTCGTTGTCGAAGTGGCCGATGTTGCCCAGGATGGCCTGGTTCTTCATGGCCTTCATGTGCTCGAGCAGGATGATGTCGAAGTTGCCGGTCGCGGTGATGACGATGTCGGCCTCGGGGATGCCCTGCTCGACGGTGACGACGTCGAAGCCGTCCATCAGCGCCTGCAGCGCGTTGATCGGGTCGATCTCGGTGACCGCGACGCGCGCGCCCTGGCCGGCCATCGACTCGGCACAACCCTTGCCGACGTCGCCGTAGCCACAGATCAGCACCTTCTTGCCACCGATCAGCACGTCGGTGCCGCGGTTGATGCCGTCGATCAGCGAGTGGCGGGTGCCGTACTTGTTGTCGAACTTGCTCTTGGTGACCGAGTCGTTGACGTTGATGGCGGGGAACGCCAGCTCCCCCGCGGCGGCGAACTGGTACAGCCGCAGCACGCCGGTGGTGGTCTCCTCGGTGACACCCTTGACCGACTCGGCGATCTTGGTCCACTTGGTCTTGTCGTTCTCGAAGCCCTTGCGCACGAGCTCCAGGAAGACCTTCCACTCGGCCGAGTCGTCTTCCTCGGCCGGGGGCACGACGCCCGCCTTCTCCCACTGCGCACCGCGCAGCACCAGCATGGTGGCGTCGCCGCCGTCGTCCAGGATCATGTTGGCCGGCTCGCCGTCCCAGGTGAGCATCTGCTCGGCGCACCACCAGTACTCCTCCAGCGTCTCGCCCTTCCAGGCGAAGACCGGGGTGCCCTTGGGCTCCTCGACGGTGCCGTGCGGGCCGACGACGACGGCCGCGGCCGCGTGGTCCTGGGTGGAGAAGATGTTGCACGACGCCCAGCGCACCTCGGCGCCCAGCGCGGTCAGCGTCTCGATCAGCACGGCGGTCTGCACGGTCATGTGCAGCGAGCCGGAGATGCGCGCGCCCTTGAGCGGCTGCACGTCGTGGTATTCGCGGCGAAGCGCCATCAGGCCGGGCATCTCGTGCTCGGCGAGGCGAATCTCCTTGCGGCCGAACTCGGCCTCGGACAAATCGGCGACCTTGTAGTCGATGCCGTTACGGACGTCTGCCTTCAATTCCGTCATGGATTAGAGCCCCATTCATTCGTTCCACTGGAGTGACCCCATGGCCTGCGGGCTCGCGGGACAGGCGCCAGGAAACAACTCGAATGGCGCGCTGACGGCTACGGGGTATCCCCACTACCGTAACGGTCGGCGAACGGCGTCATGAGCCGGGCCAGGTCAGCGGCCACATCGTGGTCCGCTTCCGGCGGCATTGACACGTAACTGATCGCCAGCCGGACGATCGCCCGCGCGAGCACCCCGGCGTCGTCGTCGGAAATCTGCACCCAGCTGCCGCGGAACGCCTCGGTGAGACGCTTCGAACAGTGCGAGATGATCGGCGCGCTGTCGGTGGTGATGATCTGCAGCAGATCGGGTTTGGCGACACCGGTCAGCAACGAGATGACGAGCGGATCGGACGCCGACTCGGTGAAGAACATCCGGAAGCCCTGCAGGAACGCGGACTCGATGTCGCCGACGTTGGCGTAGATGGCGTGCTCGACGGCGTCGACCAGGCGGTCGGCGAGGCGCATCGCGTACCCCTCGGCCAGGCCCTGGCGCGAGCCGAATTCGTTGTAGATCGTCTGTCGGCTGATGCCGGCGGCGCGCGCGACGTCGGACAGCGTGATCGACGACCAGTCCTTGGCCAGCAACAGTTCTCGCATGCCGTCCAGGATCGAGTGCCGCAGCAGGACCCGTGACGCCTCGGCGTACGGCACCCGAGGTGCCGCAGGGCGCGGCCCCTCGGGTCCGTCCGGTACTGCGGCCGCGGCGGTCACGACGCCACGACCTCCACCATGTCGAAGTCGGATTTGGCGGCGCCGCAGTCGGGGCAGCTCCAGTCCTCGGGGATGTCGGCCCAGCGGGTGCCCGGGGCGATGCCGTCCTCCGGCCAGCCCTTCTCCTCGTCGTACTCGAAGCCGCACTGCAGGCAGACGAACTTCTTGAACGGCTCGCTCATGAACTCACTCCTACTCCGTCGTTTCCCGTCGCTGCGCTCGCCCCGGGGCTGTTTCCCGTCGCTGCGCTCGCCCCGAAGGGCTCGAAATCGATCTTCTCGCGCACCGCGCAGTCCGGGCAGCACCAGTCGTCGGGAACATCGTCCCACGCCGTGCCTGCCGGGAAACCTTCACGCGGAGCGCCTTTGGCCTCGTCATAGACATAACCACAGCCCGGGCATTGGTAGGCACTCATGGTCAGGCCACCGCCCCGTACTTGGCCAGCACCTTGTCCCGCACCCGCGGGTGGACGTTGACCTTGGTGATGTCGCCGTCGTAGTGCTCGATGACCCGGTGGTCCATCATCCGGCGCCACAGCGGCGGGATGTACGTCAGGCCGATCAGGGTCGCGTAGCCGCTGGGCAGGTTCGGTGCGCCATCGATGCTGCGCAGCGTCTGGTAGCGGCGCGTCGGGTTGGCGTGGTGGTCACTGTGCCGCTGCAGGTGGTACAGGAACAGGTTGGTGACGATGTGGTCGGAGTTCCAGCTGTGCACCGGGGCGCAGCGCTCGTAGCGGCCGCTCTCGGTCTTCTGCCGTAGCAGGCCGTAGTGCTCCAGGTAGTTGACCGACTCCAGCAGGCTGAATCCGTAGATGCCCTGGATCAGGACGAACGGGATGAGCGCCGGGCCGAACACCGCGATCAGGATGCCGAAGAACACCACCGACATGAGCCACGCGTTGAGGACGTCGTTCTTGAGGTAGGTACGCGGGTCCCACGGGCTGCGGCCGAGACGACGGATGCGCTGGGCCTCGAGTTCGACCGACGACTTCAGGGCGCCCCACACGGTGCGCGGCAGGAACTCCCAGAAGTTCTCACCGAAGCGCGCCGAGGCGGGATCCTCCGGCGTGGCGACGCGGACGTGGTGACCGCGGTTGTGCTCGATGTAGAAGTGGCCGTAGAACGTCTGCGCCAGGGTGATCTTGGCCAGCCAGCGTTCCAGGTTCTCCTTCTTGTGCCCCATCTCGTGCGCGGTGTTGATGCCGACGCCACCGAGGACACCGACCGACAGCGCGACACCGAGCTTGGCCCACCAGGCCAGGCCGCCGTCGAAGCCCAGCCAGCTGAGGTCCTTGGCGGTGAACAGGTACGCGCCGAGGATGACGCTGGCGTACTGGAACGGGATGTAGACGTAGGTGCAGTAGCGGTAGTACTTGTCGTTCGCCAGCTGCTCCATCATCTCCTCGGGCGGGTTCTCCCCGTCGGGCCCGAACTTCAGGTCGAGGATCGGCAGCAGCACGTAGAGCAGGCCGGGGCCGATCCACAGCGGCACCTGCGCGAGCGTGTGCCAGCCGGCCTGGTTCAGTGCCCAGATCAGCGGGAGCATCACGAACAGCGCGGTGGGCGCGATCAGGCCCATGAGCCACAGATGACGCTTGCGATCGCGCCACTGCTCGGTGTTGACGTCGGATACCTCGACTGACACGGGTCCACCTCCATTGGTTGGGCCGACAACTTGCGCTCTTGACTATAGAGCCCATTTTGTCGCCGGTCTAGACAATGGAGGCATTTTTGTAAAACGGCTTGTGGCAGCCGTCACCGCAGCAGGTCAATGCGGGTTTCGGCGACGTCAGCCGCGGTAGAGATCAGGCTCGATGTAGATGATGCGGGCGTTGGGCACCGCGGCCCGGATCGTGACCTCGGCGGCATCGATCGTGGCGGCAACCGTCGCCAGGTCGGTGTTCGGAGCCAGCGCGATCTTCACGCCGACGAGCATCTCCTCCGGCCCCAGGTACTGCGTCCGCAGATGGATGACGCGGTCGATGTGCGGCGTCTGCTCCAGCGCGTTGCGGATGGCGCTGGTCTCGTCGACCGTCGCGCCCTCGCCGATCAGCAGGCTCTTCATCTCCACCATCAGCACCACCGCGATGACGCCGAGCAGCACACCGATCGCCGCGGTGCCGACGCCGTCCCACACCGGGTCGCCCGTCAGCATCGACAGGCCGACACCGAACAGGGCCAGCACCAGACCGACCAGGGCGCCGGAGTCCTCCAGCAGCACCACCGGCAGCTCCGGGTTACGCGAGGTGCGGATGAAGCGCCACCAGCTGCCGGCTCCCTTGAGCGGACGGGATTCCTTCACCGCGGTGTAGAAGCTGTAACCCTCCAGCCCGATCGCCACGACAAGGATCGCGACGGCGACGACGGGCGACGACAGCGGCTCGGGATGGGTGATCTTGTGATAGCCCTCGTACAGCGCGAACATCGCGCCCAGGCTGAACAGGACCAGCGCCACCACGAACGAGTAGAAGTAGCGGCTGCGGCCGTAGCCGAACGGATGCAGATGGTCGGCGTCCTTGCGCGCCTGCCGCTGCCCCCACAGCAGCAGACCCTGGTTGGACGTGTCCGCCAGCGAGTGCACCGACTCCGCGAGCATCGACGAACTGCCCGTGATCAGGAAGCCGACGAACTTCGCCGCCGCGATCCCGGCATTGGCCAACAGCGCTGCGATGATCGCGCGCGCACTCCCCGAGGCCGACATGACCTGCCCTTTCGTAGGTTTGTTCTAGATCCCCACCGTCGCACGGAACACCGTCGACGGCTCTTGCGCCACCAGCTGCACGGGGCCCTCCCCGGCGGCGATCCAGGCCGCGGCCCCCTTGTTCAGGGTCAGCTCACCGCCCGCGGACTGCACCCGCACGCGGCCCTGCGTGCCCAGCAGAATCTGTGGGCCGGCGTGCCCCCGCGGCACCTCGACCGTAGAGCCCACCCGCTCGTCGCCGATCCGCAGGATCGACACCGCGAATTCCGGTGCGGGCGTGTCGAAAACCTGCTCGACACCGTCCTCGGCCGGCCGCGGACGGATCGGCCGGCCATCGGTCGGGGTGAAGTCGAGCACCCGGAGAAGTTCCGGTACATCCACGTGCTTGGGTGTCAGACCACCGCGCAACACGTTGTCGGAGTTGGCCATCACCTCGAAACCCATGCCGTGCAGGTAGGCGTGCAGGTTGCCGGCGGGCAGGTAGATGCCCTCGCCCTCGACCAGGCTGATGCGGTTGAGCAGCATGGCGGCCAGCACCCCGGCATCGCCCGGGTACCGCTCGCCGAGCTCGAGAACCGTCTTGGCCTCGGCCGCGAATTCCGTTGCCCCCGAACGGATGTAGTTGATCGCGCCGTCGAGGACGGCAGGCACCAGCACATCGAGGTCGGGCTGCGGCAAGGTGATCCAGGTGGTGAAGACGGCCCGCAGCCCCGCCGCGTCCGACTGGCCGGCCAGCAGATTGATGTACGGGTCGAGGTCGGACACCGCCAGCGCCCGCATCAACTCGACGGTGCGAGCCACAGGCCGGAACCCGGCGAGCGCCTCGAACGGGCCGAGGGCCACGATCAATTCCGGCTTATGGCTGCGATCCCGGTAGTTGCGGTCGCGCGCGTTGAGCGCAATGCCTTGGCGCTCTTCACGATTGAAGCCCTCGGCAGCCTGCTCGGCACTGGGGTGCGCCTGCAGCGACAGCGGTTCGTCAGCGGCGAGCACCTTCGCCAGGAACGGCAGCGACTCACCGAACCGCGCCAGGACCTCGGGCCCCAACTCGCCGGCGGGATCGGCGCCGATGACCTCGAGCAGCGACACCTCCCCGTCGGCCGTCTCCAGCCGTGCCGGATCCCCCGGGTTCGCGCCCAGCCACAATTCAGCTTCGGGATGTGCTGTGGGACTGGGTCTTCCGGCGAAATCGGCCAAGGCGGTACGCGACCCCCAGGCGTAGTTCCTGACCGCGCCTCGTAGCAGATGCACTATGTCTAACCTCGAACCAGTTTCAGGTACACGGCCGTCATCTCCAGCCGCACCGCCAGCATCGCGATCTGTTGTTCCAGGCGACTACCCGGCACCTGCAGCCCCGCGTCGGGCACGTCATCGGCACTGAGCACGTCGACATCGCCCCCGAGCGCGTCCATCCGGGCGATCACGCCGGGACGCTCCTCGTCGGCACACAGCACGACGGTGCGGACCCGGGCCGGCACCGGCCCGTCGATCTCGGGGTCGTGGAAAAGCGAGTCCTCGTAAGACATTTCGACGGTCTGACGGCCGAGCCCGCCGTGCAACGCCACCAGGGCGTCGGCGCCGCCGGTCGCGGTCACGAGCTGATGGGCCACCCGCAGCAGCACGGTCGCGGCATGACGGACCAGCGCCAGCATGGCCGCGCCCTCACCGGCCAGCACCACCTGCCGGCCGGACATCCGCTCGGCCAGGTTCTTGGCCGGGTTGGTGAAAATCTCGCGGGCCGCGCTGTTGCGCAGCGCCTCGGCATCCAATTCGTCGGCCAGGGCATCGAGGTCGATGCGCAGCGCCGGGTCGACGACCATCATCGTCGCCAGGCCCGCGGCCAGGTAACGGGTGAGGCCGAAGTCGTCGGGCACCGACAGCCGCGGCGGCAGCACCACGGCCCGGCCGGCCGCGGCATCGCGCAGCGGACCGTCGTTCGGCGCCACCACGATCACGCGCGCACCGCGACGCACGCCGGTCGCCACCGCCGTCACCAGCGCGGGGTCGGCGGCGTCGTCACCGGCCACCACCACGACGTCCAGTGCGCCGATCCACGGCGGCACGTCGGGCGTGACAACGAGCGGGATCGGCGACGTCGCCGCCAGTGCCGCGGCCAGTACGGTCCCGGCCGCACCGGACGCGCCCGATGCCCCACGCCCGCACACCCAGGTGACGGTCCGCGGACGTTGATCCGAGCGCAGCTCGTCGAGTTCGCCTTCAGTGAGCGCCGCGGCGACCGCGCGGGTCTGTGCACCTGCCATCGACGCCGCCCGCAGCAGGCCGTCGCGGTCGGCCGCGATCAGACCGTCGACATCGTCGAGGTCGAGGGTCGCCGGGGCGGCACTCATGGCAGCGACCCGCTGGTGGCCTTTATCTGCGCCGCGATGTGCGCCACGATCTCGTCGACTTCCACCCGCGTGCGGGCTTCGACGTTGAGCCGCAACAGCGGTTCGGTGTTGGAGCTGCGCAGGTTGAACCAGCGCCCGTCGCCGAGGTCGACGGTCACGCCGTCGAGTTCGTCGGTCGCGGCGATGTCGCTGCCGTAGGACGTGAGGACAGCCTGCACACACGCCGGTGCGTCAGCGACGGTGAAGTTGATCTCGCCCGACGCCTCGTACCGCTGGTACTTGGCCATCAGTTCGGACAGCGGGCGGTCCTGTTCCCCGAGCGCCGCCAGCACGTGCAGCGCGGCGAGCATGCCGGAGTCGGCACCCCAGAAATCGCGGAAGTAGTAGTGCGCCGAGTGCTCGCCACCGAAGATCGCGTTGGTCTCGGCCATCAGCGCCTTGATGTACGAATGGCCGACGCGCGAGCGCACCGCCGTGCCGCCGCGCTCGGCGATCAGCTCGGGCACCGCCCGTGAGGTGATCAGGTTGTGGATGACGGTCGCGCCGGACTCGCGGGCCAGCTCGCGATCGGCGACCAGCGCCGTCACCGCCGACGGCGACACGGGGTCGCCCTTCTCGTCGACGACGAAGCAGCGGTCGGCGTCGCCGTCGAACGCCAGGCCTACGTCAGCACGGTCGGCGACGACCTTCCGTTGCAGATCCACCAGGTTGGCCGGGTCCAGCGGGTTGGCCTCGTGATTGGGGAACGTGCCGTCCAGCTCGAAGTACAACGGCAGCAAGGTGATCGAGGAGACGGTGCCCAGCACCGCCGGCGTGGTGTGCCCGCCCATGCCGTTTCCGGCGTCCACCGACACCCGCAACGGACGCAGCGCCGACACGTCGACCAGCGAACGCAGGAAGGTCCCGTACTCGGCGAGCACGTCGCGCTCCTCGACCTTGCCCGCGGCGCCGTCGTGACCGGGCACGCCGTCGGTGACCTCACCAGCGACGGTGGCCAAACCTGTTTCGCTGCCGACGGGCTTGGCGCCTGCCCGGCACAACTTGATGCCGTTGTAGGCAGCCGGGTTGTGGCTGGCCGTGAACATGGCGCCCGGGCAGTCGAGCAGACCCGAGGCGAAGTAGAGCTGGTCGGTCGACGCCAGCCCGATCCGGACCACGTCCAGACCCTGTGCCGTGACCCCGTCGGCGAACGCCGCCGCCAATGACGGTGAGCTGGGCCGCATGTCGTAACCGACCGCCACCCGGGTGGCGCCCTCGGCGCGCATCAACCGGGCAAACGCACCACCGACGTCGGCGACGAACGACTCGTCGATCTCCTCGCCGACCAGCCCACGCACGTCATATGCCTTGATGACGCGCTGTACAGAGGCAGCAGGCCGAGACATAGCCCTCCCGATCTCATCGTTCGCAGACCACTGCATACCGAGGGTCTGTGACAGTCAGCCTATCGGCTGACCCATCTGCCCGCGGACGGTCGGTGGGGTTCGGTAGGACTTGCGTCGCTAACTCTCAGGCGGATCCGGCAACACCCGGAGATGACCGCGGCGGCGCCCATTGTGTTGCGTACGCGGTGCGGGCGGCGCCATGACGGTGCCACCGGGCGTGCCGGCGTGGCTGCCGGGCAGCGGATCGGTGAAACCCGTTGGGATGCCACCGCGAGACGGCGCGTCGCGCCCCTCGCGCACCGCGTCGGCGAGCGCGACGAGGTCGTCATCCTCGGAGGGCGTGGGCAGTGGGCCGGCGTGGCGGACCAGCTCCCATCCGCGGGGCGCGGTGATACGGCTGGCGTGCGACACACACAGGTCCCACGAATGCGGCTCCGACGCGGTGGCCAACGGACCTACGACTGCCGTGGAATCCGAATAGACAAACGTCAGCGTCGCCACGGCGTAGTGCGGGCAACCTGGCCGGCAGCAGCGACGGGGAACATTCACTCGGCGAGATTATCGCGCCGCCGACGCGCCCACCGCCGGACACGCGCGTCGCGGCCGCGTCGATCTCCAACCGTTACTATCGGCCGATGGCCCACTCGCGTGTGCGCCGCCGTCGCGGCATGCGCGGCCCGCTCCTCCCCCCGACCGTTCCCGGATGGCGCAGTCGCGCCGAGCGATTCGACATGGCGGTGCTCGAGGCCTACGAACCCATCGAGCGCCGCTGGAGCAATCGGGTGTCCGGACTCGACGTCGCGGTCGACGAGATCCCCCGGATCTCCCCCAAAGATCCCGATGCCATCCAGTGGCCGCCCGAGGTGATCGCCGACGGGCCGGTGGCGCTGGCGCGGCTCATCCCGGCCGGGGTGGATGTTCGGGGTAATTCGACACGGGCGCGAATCGTCTTGTTCCGCAAGCCCATTGAACGGCGGGCGAAGGACTCCGTTGACCTCGCCGACCTGTTGCACGAAATTCTCGTGGCGCAGGTAGCCACGTATCTCGGCGTTGAACCGTCGGTGATCGACCCGACCATCGGCGACGACTAGCCGGTCGATCTACCCGCGGTGTGTCAGATGACGCCGCGCTTGATCCGCCGGCGCTCACGCTCCGACAGACCACCCCAGATGCCGAAGCGCTCATCATGCGCCAGGGCGTACTCGAGGCACGCGTCGCGCACCTCGCAGCCCTGGCAGATGCGCTTGGCTTCGCGGGTCGAGCCACCCTTCTCGGGGAAGAACGCCTCGGGGTCGGTTTGCGCGCACAGGGCGCGCTCCTGCCACTGGTCTTCCGTGAGCTCGGGTTCGGTGTCGATGTGATCAGGCACCAGACTCAGCTGCGGCCGTCCGGCGACGACGTGCTGAACGGGTCCGGTGTTCGTGTGCGGTGCGGTCCCAACAGAGCCGAGCATCCGCCCGTCGAACTGCACCACGTGATCGAAATCTGCGTGTTCGTAAGACATTTGCCGCCTCCTCCCCTGCTTTACGTAGTTCTCAAAACGGAGTCCAACTACTTACCCTGCGTGCCGTGAGTGGCGATCAAAATTCGAACAAACGGTCGAATCTCGGTCTGCTGCACCGGAACCGGTAAACAAACCGGGAATGACACTGTTGTGATTACACACGGGTTAGCTGCCACGGTCAAGCGGATGAAGCGCATTTCCTACCATCTTGTGACCTGTTTACGGCGCGTCGTTACCGCGGCGTGTCGCGATAGTGACCAATAACACGCTGGCGCACAACGTAGTTGAGAATGCCGATAACTGATGCGGCTGTTGCTCAAGTGAATAATGAGGTTTTAAGTTTGCTGCGCGCCGAATTGCCTTCCGGGCGCGTCATTCCACCCGCGCGCCATCGCCTAGGGTGAGTCGACGTGAAGGTGACGGTTCTGGTCGGTGGCGTCGGTGGCGCTCGGTTTCTGCTCGGCGTCCAGAAACTGCTGGGGTTGGGTCAATTCGCCGAACCCGGTGCGGAGCCCTCCCCGCACGAGCTCACCGCGGTCGTCAATGTCGGCGACGACGCCTGGATGTTCGGCGTCCGCATCTGCCCCGACCTCGACACCTGCATGTACACCCTCGGCGGCGGCATCGATCCGGAACGCGGCTGGGGCCACCGGGGCGAAACCTGGCACGCCAAGGAAGAGCTCGCCGCGTACGGCGTGCAGCCGGACTGGTTCGGCCTCGGCGACCGCGACCTGGCCACCCACCTGGTGCGCAGCCAGATGCTGCGGGCCGGCTATCCGCTGTCCCAGGTCACCGAGGCGTTGTGCGACCGCTGGCAGCCCGGCGCCCGGCTGCTGCCCGCCAGCGACGAACGCAGTGAAACCCACGTCGTGGTAACCGATCCCGAATCGGGCAATCAGCGGGCCATCCACTTCCAGGAATGGTGGGTGCGCTACCGCGCCCAGATCCCCACCCACAGCTTCGCGTTCATCGGCACCGAGAAGGCAAAGGCCGCACCGGGTGTCGCCGACGCCATCGCCGGCGCCGACGTCGTGCTGTTGGCCCCGTCCAATCCGGTCGTCAGCATCGGCGCGATCCTGGCGGTGCCCGGCCTGCGCAGCGCGCTGCGGTCGACCCCGGCACCGGTGATCGGCTACTCCCCGATCGTCGCCGGAAAGCCGTTGCGCGGGATGGCCGATGACTGCCTCAAGGTGATCGGCGTCGACAGCACCTCGGAGGCCGTGGGTGCGCACTACGGCGCCCGCAGCACGACCGGCATCCTCGACGGCTGGCTGATCGACGCGGGCGACCACGCCGAGATCGAAGGGGTCAACGTCAAGGCCGTGCCGCTGTTGATGACCGATCCGGCGGCCACGGCCGAGATGGTCCGGGCCGGACTCGAACTGGCCGGACTTCAGCTGTGACCGAGCATGGCGCCGCGGCCGCCATCGAAATCCTCCCGGTGCCCGGGCTTCCCGAGTTCCGCCCCGGCGACGACGTGGCCGCCGCCATCGCCGCCGCCGCCCCCTGGCTGCGCGACGACGACGTGCTGGTGGTCACCAGCAAGGTGCTCTCCAAATCCGAGGGCCGCATCGTCGCCGCGCCGACCGACCCCGACGAGCGGGACGCCCTGCGGCGCAGGCTCATCGACGAGGAGGCCGTGCGGGTGCTGGCCCGCAAAGGCCGCACCCTGATCACCGAGAACGCCAACGGGCTGGTCCAGGCCGCCGCCGGCGTCGACGGATCCAACGTCAGCACAACCGAATTGGCCCTCCTGCCGGTCGACCCGGACGGCAGCGCGGCGCGGCTGCGCGCCGGCCTGGCCGAGCGGCTCGGCGTGACCGTCGCCGTCGTCATCACCGACACCATGGGCCGGGCCTGGCGCAACGGCCAGATCGACGCCGCCATCGGCGCGGCCGGACTGGCGGTGTTGCACGGTTATTCCGGTGTCCAGGACACGCACGGCAACGAGCTGCTGGTGACGGAGGTCGCCATCGCCGACGAGATCGCGGCCGCCGCCGACCTCGTCAAGGGCAAGCTGACCGGCATTCCCGTCGCCGTGGTGCGGGGCCTGTCGCCGCGCGACGACGGCTCGAACGGCCGGACCCTGGTGCGCGCCGGTCAGGAGGATCTGTTCTGGCTGGGCACCGAGGAAGCACTGGCCCTGGGCCGCAGGCAGGCTCAGTTGATGCGCCGCTCGGTGCGCACGTTCAGTTCCGAGCCCGTGGCGCCGGAGCTCATCGAGGAGTCCGTCGCCGAGGCGCTCACCGCGCCCGCGCCGCACCACACCCGCCCGGTGCGGTTCGTCTGGGTACAGGACCACGACACGCGAATCCGGTTGCTGGACCGCATGAAAGAGAAGTGGCGCACCGACCTGACCGGTGACGGGCGCCCGGCCGACTCTGTCGACCGGCGCGTGGGCCGCGGCCAGATTCTCTACGACGCACCGGAACTCGTCATCCCGTTCCTGGTTCCCGATGGCGCACACAGCTATCCGGACGCGGCTCGGACCGAGGCCGAGCACACCATGTTCACCGTCGCGGTGGGCGCGGCCGTACAGGGGCTCCTGGTGGCCCTGGCGGCCCGGGATGTCGGCAGCTGCTGGATCGGCTCGACGATCTTCGCCGGCGACATCGTGCGTGCCGAACTCGAGCTGCCGGGCGACTGGGAACCATTGGGCGCCATCGCGATCGGCCACTTCCCGGAGAGCGACGAGCCCCGCCGGCCGCGGCCGCCCGTGCCGACGGACGAACTGCTGATCCGCCGATGAGCGAGTCGTTGCACGCCTCGGTCGTCGCCGCGTTGCGCGACTGGGCGGCCCCCGACGCCGATCAGGACACCCTGCGGCACGCCGTCGCGGCCTTCGTCGAGGCCCGGCCCGACGCCTGCCGGCGCGCCTGCGTACCCGGGCACATCACCGCGTCGGCGCTGGTGCTCGACCACAGCCGCACCAAGGCCCTGCTCACGCTGCACCCGCGGTTGGGCCGCTGGGTTCAGCTCGGCGGTCACTGCGAGGACGTCGACACCGACATCCGCGCGGCGGCACTGCGCGAGGCCACCGAGGAATCCGGCATCACCGGGCTGGAGATCGCCGAGATGCCCGCGGCGCTGCACGTGCACGCGCTGACGTGCTCATTGGGCGTGCCGACGCGGCATCTCGACGTGCAGTACCTGGCCGTCGCGCCGGCGGACGCCGAAATTCACTGCAGCGACGAATCGCTGGATCTGCAGTGGTGGCCCCTGGACGCGCTACCGGGCGCGGACCCCGGACTGGAGCGGCTCGCGCGGGCCGCTCAGACGTCCGTCGAGTAACGAATACCGCCGTCCGGGATGGTGACACCGGGCCACACCCGCGCGCCGCGCAGCAGCTCGCACCGGGCGCCGATGTTGGCACCGTCACCGATCACGCCGTCACGGATCAGGGCCCGCGGGCCGATCCGGGCGCCGAACCCGACGATGGACCGCTCGATCACCGACCCGGCCTCGATCTTGACGCCGTCGAAGATCACCGCGCCGTCCAGCCGGGCGCCGGCACCGATCTCGGCGCCGCGGCCCACCACGGTCCCGCCGATCAACAGCGCACCGGGCGCCACCGCGGCACCCTCGTGCACCAGGCTCTCGCCGCGATGCCCGTCGAGTACCGGCGACGGTGCGATACCGCGCACCAGATCCGCTGAGCCACGGACGAAGTCGTCGGGCGTGCCCATGTCCCGCCAGTAGCTGGCATCGACGTGACCGCACACCTTGAAACCGTCGGACAGCAGCTTCGGGAACACCTCGCGTTCGACCGATACCTCACGGCCCGTGGGGATCTCGTCGATGACCGCGCGCTGGAACAGGTAGCAACCGGCGTTGATCTGGTCGGTCGGCGGATCCTGCGTCTTCTCCAGGAAGGCCGTCACCACACCGTCGGAATCGGTTGGCACACAACCGAACGCGCGGGGGTCGCTCACCCGCACGAGGTGCAGCGTGACATCGGCCTGCCGCTCGCGGTGGCTGGCGACCATGGCGCCGAGATCCAGCCCGGACAGCACGTCACCGTTGAACACCATGGCGGTCGGGTGGCGCAGCTTGGGCGCGACGTTGGCGATACCGCCACCGGTGCCCCGGGCCTCCTCTTCGACCACGTACTCGATCTCCAGACCCAGCTTGGAGCCGTCGCCGAATTCCGCCTCGAAGACCTCGGCCTTGTACGAGGTGCCCAGCACCACATGGCGGATACCCGCCGCGGCGATCCGGGCGAGCAGGTGGGACAGGAACGGCACGCCGGCCGTCGGCAGCATCGGTTTGGGCGCCGAGAGGGTCAGCGGGCGCAGCCGGGTGCCCTGCCCACCCACCAGGATGACCGCGTCGACGTCAACCGGATTCACCGCGTCACTCAACTCGCGTCCTTTCAAGCCTCGAGGTCATCGCCGGTAGCCTAGTTCGCCCGGCGGCGCTTACGCCTGGAATTGCCCACCACCGCGCGTTCGCGCGCGCCCAGCGCCGACTTGATGGTCCACCGCAGCGGCGCCTGCCACCAGTGCGGATGCCGGTCGGCGAGGAAGGTATAGGTACTGCGGTGGTGCGCGGCCAGATTGCGGGCCGGGTCCCGTCCGGTGGAATGTCCCTTGTCGTGCAGGATTTCGGCGGCCGGGACGTACACGTTCTGCCAGCCGCCGCGCGCCAGCCGGTCCCCGAGGTCGACGTCCTCCATGTACATGAAGTAGTTCTCGTCGAATCCGCCGATCTGCCGGAACGCCTTGGTGCGCAACAACAGACACGAACCCGACAACCAGCCGACGGCGCGTTCGCTGGGCTCCAACCGGTCCTGGCGGTAGGCCGCCGTCCACGGATTGGATTTCCAGAACGGGCCCACCACGGCGTGCATGCCGCCGCGGATCAGGCTCGGCTGATGCCGCGCCGACGGATAGACCGAGCCGTCGGGATCGCGGATCAGCGGACCGACCGCGCCGGCTGCCGGCCACCGCGCGGCCCCGGCGAACAACTCGTCGATGCTGTTGGGCCCCCACTGCACGTCCGGGTTGACCACGACGAAGAACTCCTGGTCCACCACACTGTCGGGCGTGTCGAGGTAGGCCGACACGGCACGGTTCACCGCGGTGCCGTAGCCGAGGTTGCCACCGGTGCGGAACAACTCGACGTCGGCGTAGCGCTCCAGCGCCGCCTCGGGCGCGCCGTCGGTCGATCCGTTGTCGGCCATCACCACCAGCAGGCGGCGTTCCGTCGCGTGGGCCAGCGTCTTCAGGAAACGGTCCAGATGCGCGCCGGGTGAATACGTCACCGTCACCACGAGCAGCGGGCGGTCCGATTTCGGTCCGGATGGCTGCTCGATCACGGCCTAGAGGTTAGCGGGCCGACGGCCGTACCCGCACCGGGGTGTGACCCGCCGAACCCCGGGCTACCGGCCACGGCAAGCCCTCACCAGTAGCCTGTCCTGGTGCCAGGTCGACTGTTCCGCATCCTCGCCGTCATGACGACGGTGCTCGTGATGGTGGGCACCGGCGTGGCCTGGAGCAGCCTGCGTTCGCTGGAATCGGGCATCAACCGCATCAGCACCGCGGCCCTCGGCGGCGGGGGCGACGACGGTGCCGTCGACATCCTCCTGGTGGGTATGGACAGCCGTACCGACGCACACGGAAACCCCTTGTCAGAGGAAGAACTCGCGACACTGCGGGCCGGTGACGACGTCTCCACCAACACCGACACGATCATCCTGGTGCGCATCCCCAACAACGGGCGCTCGGCCACCGCCATCTCGATCCCGCGCGACTCCTATGTGCAGGCGCCGGGTCTGGGCAAGACCAAGATCAACGGTGTCTTCGGTCAGGTGAAGCTCGAGAAGATGAAGGAACTCGTCGAGGAGCAGGGCGAGGACGCCGCGACCGCCGAGCCCAAAGCCGTCGAGGCCGGCCGGGAAGCGCTCATCAAAACCGTGGCAAAGCTCACAGGCGTGACCGTCGATCACTACGCCGAAGTCGGGTTGCTGGGCTTCGCGTTGATCACCGACGCCCTCGGCGGCGTCAACGTGTGTCTGAAGAACCCCGTCGACGAACCGTTGTCGGGCGCCAACTTCCCGGCCGGCTGGCAGAAGCTCAACGGCCCGCAGGCCCTGAGCTTCGTGCGGCAGCGCCACGATCTGCCCCGCGGCGACCTGGACCGGGTGACCCGCCAGCAGGTGTTCATGGCGTCGCTGGCGCACGACATCATCTCCGGGCAGACGCTGTCCAGCCCCAGCACGCTGAGCCGGCTCCGCAGCGCCGTGCAGCGGTCGGTCGTGCTGTCCGATGGTTGGGACATCATGGATTTCGTCCAGCAGATGCAGAAGCTGGCGGGCGGCAACGTCGCGTTCGCCACCATCCCGGTGCTCGCCGAGGACGGCTGGAGCGACGACGGTACCCAGAGCGTCGTGCGCGTCGACCCGGCGCAGGTGCAGCAGTGGGTGGCCGGTCTGCTGCAGGACCAGGCCGAGGGCAAGACCGAAAAGCTCGCGTACACCCCCGGCAACACCACGGTCGACGTGGTCAACGACAGCGACATCAACGGGCTGGCCGCGGCGGTGTCGGAGGTGCTCACCGAAAAGGGCTTCGTCGCAGGCAAGATCGGCAACAACGAGGCCGACCATGTGCCGTCGAGCCAGATCCAGGCCGCGAAGTCCGACGATCTCGGCGCGCACGCCATCGCCGAGGAGCTGGGCAACCTGCCGGTGGTCGAGAACGCCTCGGTGCCCAGCGGCGCGGTCCGGGTGGTACTCGCGCACGACTACGCGGGCCCCGGCTCCGGCCTGGACGGTGGCAGCCACACCGTGACCCAATCCGCTTCCGACACCGGCGATTCCGACTCCAGCACGCCGGTCCCGCCGTCGCCGATCATCACCGCGGGCGCGGCCGACCCCAAGTGCGTGGACTGACGATGACCAACCTGGCCGGCGCTATCCTCGAACCGCTGCTGCGCGACGACCCGGCCGGGCCGCGCATCACCTACTACGACGACGCCACCGGCGAGCGCATCGAGCTGTCGGCGGTGACGCTGGGCAACTGGGCCGCCAAGACCGCCAACCTGCTGCGCGACGAGCTCGGCGCCGGTCCGGGCAGCCGGGTCGCGGTGCTGCTGCCCGCGCACTGGCAGACGGCGGGCGTGTTGTTCGGTATCTGGTACATCGGCGCGGAAGTAGTTGTCGGAGAACCACTTCCGACACAGTGCGACATCGCCCTGTGCACGGCCGACCGCATCGACGCGGCCGACGAGACCGGCGCCGGCGAGGTCGTCGTGCTGTCGCTCGATCCGTTCGGCAAGCCCGTGCCCGACCTCCCGATCGGTGTCACCGACTACGCCACGTCCGTGCGGGTGCACGGCGACCAGATCGTGCCCGAACGCACCCCGGGGCCGGCACTCGCGGGCCGCTCCGTCGACGACGTCCTCGCCGCGGCCCGAAACGGTGCGGCGGCAAAGGGATTCACCGCCGGCACCCGGCTGCTGTCGACGGCACCGTGGGACACCCCCGACGAACTGGTCGCCAATCTGCTGGCGGTGTTCGCCGGCGGCGCCTCGCTGGTGCAGGTGGCCAACCCCGACGCGGGCGCGCTGGAACGGCGCCGCGCGACGGAGAAGGTCACCGCCGACCTCTAGCGGCCGGCGTCAGCGCAGCAGGGCGCGGGACATCACGACCCGCTGAATCTGGTTGGTGCCCTCGTAGATCTGGGTGATCTTGGCGTCGCGCATCATGCGCTCCACCGGGAAGTCGACGGTGTAACCGGCGCCGCCGAACAACTGCACGGCGTTGGTGGTCACCTCCATGGCCACGTCCGAGGCGAAACACTTCGACGCCGCGGAGATGAAGCCCAGGTTGCCTTCGCCGCGCTCGGCGCGCGCCGCGGCGTTGTAGACCATGAGGCGGGCGGCCTCGGTCTTCATCGCCATGTCGGCGAGCATGAACTCGACGCCCTGGAACTGGCTGATCGACTTGCCGAACTGCTTGCGGTCCTTGGTGTACGCGATCGCGGCGTCCAGCGCCCCCTGCGCCACCCCGACGGCCTGCGCGCCGATGGTGGGACGGGTGTGGTCGAGCGTCGCCAGCGCGGTCTTGAAACCGGTGCCCGGCTCGCCGATGATGCGGTCACCCGGAATGCGGCAGTTCTCGAAGTACAGCTCAACGGTCGGCGAACCCTTGATGCCGAGCTTGCGCTCCTTCGGGCCGATGCTGAAGCCCTCGTCGTCGATGTGCACCATGAACGCCGAGATGCCGTTGGCACCCTTGTCGGGGTCGGTCACCGCCATCACCGTGTACCACGTGGACTTGCCGCCGTTGGTGATCCAGGCCTTGGCGCCGTTGAGGATCCAGTCGTCGCCGTCGGCCTTGGCGCGCGTGCGCATGGCGGCGGCGTCACTGCCGGCCTCGCGCTCGGACAGCGCGTACGACGCAAGCTTGCCGTCGACCAGGTCCGGCAGCACCTTGCGCTTGAGCTCGTCGGAGCCGCTCAGGATCAGGCCCATGGTGCCGAGCTTGTTGACCGCGGGGATCAGCGACGCCGACACGTCGACCCGGGCCACCTCCTCGATGACGATGCAGGCGGCGACCGAGTCCGCGCCCTGGCCGCCGAACGCCTCCGGCACGTGCACGGCGTTGAAACCGGACGCCGTCAGCGCGTCACTGGCCTCCTGGGGGAACCGGGCCTGCTCGTCGACCTCGGCGGCGTACGGAGCGATCTCCTTCTCGGCGAGGGCCCGAATGGCGGCCCGGAGCTCCTGATGCTCTTCCGGCAGCTGAAACAGATCGAATGACGGGTTACCGATAGACATTGATGGCTCCTTGCCTGCCCATGTGGCGAGATGCGGGTTGCTACTCGCCGGTAACTTTACCGCCCCTGACCCGACACCTTCTGCAGCCCACGGACCAACTCGCGGTAGGTGCGGTGATAGACGGTGCGCAACGTCTCGCTGCGGCGCAGGACGTCGACGGCCGTCACCGGGCCAAGCAGCAGCACCGGATGCCCGGCGAAAACCGAGGTGGTGTGCTGGATCCGCGCCGAGCGGTGCGCCGCCGACTCCAGCTCGGCCTGGTAGTAGTCGCAGAACTCGGGCTGGGTGAAGAACACCTTGTTGAAGCCGATCGCGAACGGGGCCAGGCCGGCGCCGTCATCGAGGTACTTGAGCGTGCCGACCGCGACGCCGGGCCAGAACTCGTTGAAGACGTCGTCGGCGATGACGATGCCGCCGTCGGCCAGCGTGGCCTCGGCGAGCTGCATGTCGCTGTAGACGATCTCCTCGGTGTGCCCACCGTCGACGCTGAAGAACCGGATGGGCCCGCCGGCCTCCTCCAGCAGCACCTCGGGCGTCAGCTTCGTGGAGTCGCCCTGGTGGATCACCACTCCGTCCATCGACGACCAGACGTCGACGTTGCTGGTGAACTTCGCCAGGTCACCGGCGCCGGAGCCGTCGATGTTGAGGTCCTGGTCACCGAAAATGTCGATGGCGACGGACTTCTCGCCGTCCCGCTGCAACAGGTTCAGGCCGATGAACAGCTTGCCGTGGTGCACACCGATCTCGGCGACCGCACCGCCGACGGACCTGGCCCGCTGGGCCTCGTCCAGCGCACCGGCGACCAGGAGCACCTCAGGCTCCATGAATCCCGTGACGAGCTTGTGGCCGACGCTGCGGTACCGCGCGAATGAAGATTTCATCGATCGTGAGCTTACTTGCCCAGCAACCGATTACGCAGCGCCTCATCCTTGTCGAGCACCATCTGCTCCAGGTCCGCCTGGAACCGCTGCATCCGGGCCCGCAATCCGGCATCTGCCGACCCCAGAATGCGTACCGCCAGCAGGCCCGCGTTACGCGCGCCGCCGATCGACACCGTGGCCACCGGCACGCCGGCCGGCATCTGCACGATCGACAGCAACGAGTCCATGCCGTCGAGACGGGCCAGCGGCACGGGCACACCGATCACCGGCAGCGGAGTGGCCGACGCCACCATGCCGGGCAGGTGCGCGGCGCCACCGGCACCGGCGATGATCACCTCGACACCGCGGTCCGCGGCGGTCTTGGCGTAGTCGAGCATGCGCTGCGGGGTGCGGTGCGCCGACACCACGCCGACCTCGAACGGCACCTCGAACTCGGCGAGCGCGGTGGCCGCGTCCTCCATCACCGACCAGTCGCTGTCACTGCCCATGATCAGGCCGACCCGGGGGCCACCTGCGCGCTCACTCATGTCCACTCCATCCGTCGGTCCACTCAGCGTGTGACAACCAATGCGCGGCCCGCACGGCGCGCTCGCGTACGTCGGCCACGTAGTCCGCATCGTCGAGCGAGCCGCCCGGCGCGCCGACGATGTTGACGTGACCAATCTTGCGGCCGGGCCGCTCCCCTTTGCCGTACAGGTGCACCCGCGCCTCGGGCAGCCGGCCGAACAGGTGGTGCAGCCGCTCGTCCATCGACATCTCCGGCTGCGTCGGGGCGCCCAGCACGTTGGCCATCACCGTCACGGGAGCCAGCGGCGCCGTCGAACCCAGCGGGTAGTCCAGCACCGCGCGCAGGTGCTGCTCGAACTGGCTGGTCGTCGCGCCGTCCATGCTCCAGTGCCCAGAGTTGTGCGGCCGCATGGCCAGCTCGTTGACCACCAGCGCGCCGTCGACCGTCTCGAAGAGCTCGACCGCAAGCACGCCGACCACACCGAGTTCATCGGCGATCCGCAGCGCGAGCTGTTCGGCCGCCGTGGCCACCGCGGGGTCCAGCTGCGGCGCCGGTGCGATCACCTCGACGCAGATGCCGTCCTCCTGGACGGTGTGCACGACGGGCCACGCCGCGCCCTGCCCGAACGGCGAGCGCGCGACCAGCGCGGCCAGCTCGCGGCGCATGGCGACCTTCTCCTCCACCAGCACCGCGACGCCGGCGGCCAGATAGCCCTCGGCGGCGGCGCGGGCCTGCGCCACGTCGTCGGTCAGGGTGACGCCCTTGCCGTCATAGCCACCGCGGCTGGCCTTCACCACGAGGCCGCCAGCCACCTCGGCGGCGAGCTCGTCGATGGCATCGAGATCAGCGGTCGAGGCCACTTCCCGGTAGCGCGGGACCGGCGCGCCGAGCTCGGCCAGCCGGCGGCGCATGACCAGCTTGTCCTGGGCGTGCACCAGCGCCGCCGGCGGCGGGGCCACGTTGACGCCGTCCGCGACGAGGGTCTGCAGCAGCTCGGTCGGCACGTGCTCGTGATCGAACGTCAGGGCCGACGCACCGGCCGCGACCTGCCGCAACGCCTCGAGGTCGGTGTGCGAGCCCAGCACCACCGCCGGGCTCACCTGGGCGGCCGGCTCGTCGGCGGAAACGGCCAGCACTCGCAGGGTCTGGCCGAGCGCGATGGCGGCCTGGTGGGTCATGCGGGCCAGCTGGCCGCCACCGATCATTGCCACGACGGGGGGTTGCGTCACGGCGCCTAGTTTGTCACGCACCGCCGGTGTCCCCCGAATCTGCCTATGCCGACTAGCTACCGCCCGCTACCTGCACGGGTACGTGAAATGCAGGTAGTTTCCGTAAACTGGCCGCTTATGTCGTTCACCGAGGCCACCATCGCGCGGCTCCCGCGAGTGATCCGGCCGTTTGCCGAGCGGCATCACGAGCTCATCAAGTTCGCCATCGTCGGCGCCACCACGTTCGTCATCGACTCGGGCATCTTCTACACCCTCAAGCTCACGGTGCTCGAGCCCAAGCCGGTGACCGCCAAGATCATCGCCGGCATCGTCGCGGTCATCGCGTCGTACGTGCTCAACCGCGAATGGAGCTTCCAGAACCGCGGTGGCCGCCTGCGTCACCACGAGGCGCTGCTGTTCTTCGCCGTCAGCGGCGTCGGCGTGCTGCTGAGCATGGCCCCGCTGTGGGTGTCCAGCTACGTGCTGCAACTGCGCCAGCCCAACGTCTCGCTGACCATCGAGAACATCGCCGACTTCCTGTCGGCGTACATCATCGGCAACCTGCTGCAGATGGCGTTCCGGTTCTGGGCGTTCCGCCGCTGGGTGTTCCCCGACGAGATGGCCAAGCACGCCCCCGACATGACGCTCGAGGCGACGATCACCGCCGGCGGTTTCGCCGAGGCCTACGACGAACTCGGCGACGACCCTCAGCTGGGCGACTCCTCGGAACCCAAGGTGTCGAAGACTTCGTGATACAGCAGCGAGTGGACCTGCTCCACCCGCGGAATGTCATGGAATTCCAGGGGATCCTGCGACGCCGACTCGATGATCAGCGTGCCGGTGCGCAGTATCCGGTCCAGTAGCTGGTGCCGGAACTCCACGCTGTTGATGCGCGCCAGCGGGATGTCGATACCCGACCGCGTCAGCACGCCGCGCCGGAACATCACCCGCCGGTCGGTGATCACGAAATGCGTTGAGCGCCAGTTCAGGAACGGCCAGACGGTGAGCCAGCCGATCACCACCAGCCAGACCACACCGATCACCGCGAAGATGATGTTCTTGGCGTTCGAATCCCAGTTGGTGTGGTTGACCACCGCCGCGACGAACGCCGCCAGCGCCGTCCCGGCCAGCAGCACCAGTACCGGCCCGATCAGTCGCTTCCAGTGCGGGTGCCGATGCAGCACAACATGTTCGTCGGCCGCCAGCACGTTGTCCGGGTAACCCATACCCAGACTCTAGGCCGTGCTCAATCCGTGGCGGGCCGCAAATGCACGACGTCACCCGCCGAGACGGCCACCGGGCCGTCGGCCGAATCGATCACCAGCGCACCACCGGCGTCGATTTCGGAGGCCTGCCCGACCACCGCACGCCCACCGGGCAACTCGGCCCGCACCGACTGCCCGAGCGTGGCGCTGTGCTTGCGGTAGATGGCCAGCAGCTCGACGTTGCCACCCGCGCGCCATTCGGCGATCCGCGCGTGCAGACGGTTCAACAGCGCCACGGCCAGCTGCTGCCGATCCGCTTGTGCCGCACCGAGACTCAACAGCGAGACGGCCACCGGGTCGGGCAGTTCGTCCGCGGCGAGCGACACGTTCAGCCCGATGCCCACGACGATGACGGGCGAGCCGCCGGCCGGCGCCGCGACCTCCGCGAGAATCCCGGCGAGCTTGCCGGTGCCCACCAGCACGTCGTTGGGCCACTTGAGCGCGGCCTGCACGCCGGCCACCTCGGCAACGGCCTCGACGACAGCCACGCCGGCGGCCAGTGACAACAGGCCCCAGGTTTCGCTCGGCACGTCGGTGGTGTCCACCCCGATCGACACCAGAATCTGCGACCGCGGCACCGCCGTCCAGGTGCGGCCCTGGCGCCCGCGTCCCTCCGTCTGGTCCTCGGTGAACAGGGCGACGCCCCCGACGTTCTCACCGGACTGTGCCCGCGCCGCGAGATCGGCGTTGGTGGAACCGGTTTGGGCCACCACCTCGACGCGCCAGCCGTCGCCGACGGACGCCTGGATCGCCGCGGCGTCCAGCGGCAGCAGCTCAGCAGTCATTGGTTACCTTCTTCCCGGCGAACCGATCCGCCATCCAGTCGAGCATCTCCTGCGCCGCGGGCGGGTTGTGGCCGCCGCGCGGGTCGAACTCTGTCGTGACCGTGCCCCCGAGCGAACAGGCGCGCCCGATGGCCGCCTTCGTCCACACGGAATCGATGAAGGGGTCCTGACCGCCGTACCAGACGTACAGCGGCGCGGTCAGCCGGCGCTGTGGAATTGCCCACGCCTGCAAGAGATCCTGCAGCCGCTGGGCGGCATCCGGCGAAACCGGCAGGAAGTCACGCGGCCCGAGTTGACCGGCGGCCACGGCACGCTTGTAGGCCGCGCCGGCGCTGCAGTCCGTCAGCACGTTCCAGTAGCGGGACGCACCGCCGTGCCGGTAGTCGTCGCGGTTCAGGTCGGGGTGCAGCCGGGCCAGTGATTCGATCAGCGCCTGCAGCACCGGTCGCTGCTCGCTGGTCAACGTGCCCGTCTGCGATTTCGCCACCAGGCCGCTGATATCGGCGGCGGGCGCCACGGCGACCGCACCGACCAACTTGAGTTCCGGGGCGTAGGGCTCGGCCTGCTCGTCGGCGGCCCAGGCCGCGGCGCCACCCTGCGAGTCGCCGAACGCCGCCCACGTCGCCCCGATGTCGCCGAACACATGCCGGGCCGCGCGGACCGCGTCGATCATGTTGAGACCGGCGGTGCGGGCGTCGGAGTACGGGTGCACACCCTTGACGCCCAGTCCCTGGTAGTCGGCCAGCGCGACGGCGTACCCGAGGTTGATCACCACTTTCGCGATGGGCAACAGGTTCATCAGGGTCGGCGACAGCGACGGCCCGCAGTTGTTGTCGATGCCCAGGGTGCCGTGCCCGAGGGCCACCACGGGCCAGCCGTCCTTGGGCGCCCGGCCCAGCGGGGTGAGCACCGCGCCCGAGACGACGGTCTGCGCGCCGGTGTCACCCGAGGTCGAGCGGTACACCACGTGTGCGGCGCGAATCCCCTGGCCGGTGAAGGTGCTGGTGACCCCCGGCATGGTCGTCGCCGACAGCAGGGTGCCCGGGCCCGAGCCGGCGAGATCGGCCGAACCGATCGGCTCCGGCGCGCCGGACAGCGGAATGAACATGTCCAGGGTCTTGGAGGCCGCGATCAGGGCCAGCGGCCGGAGGTAGGTCGCGGCGGTGAGACCACCGACGACCAGGACGGCCACCACTATCCACGGCAGGGCTTTACGCATCAATGGGGATTATTCACCGGCGGTCGCCCGCCCGGGCTCAGTAGGCGCCAGAACCGCCGATGATGGTGCGGAAGGTCTTGGCCGCGATCAGCAGATCGTTGGTGATCGACCAGTTCTCGACGTACGACAGGTCGAGTCGCACCGAGTCCTCCCACGACAGGTCGGCGCGGCCACTGACCTGCCACAGCCCGGTGATCCCGGGCAGCACCAGCAGCCGGCGGCGCACCTGCTCGTTGTACGTGTCGAACTCGCGGCGCAGCGGCGGGCGCGGCCCGACGACGCTCATGTCGCGGCGCAGCACGTTGAAGAACTGCGGCAGTTCGTCGATGCTGTAGCGCCGCAGGTACTTTCCGACCAGCGTGACCCGTGGGTCGTCGTGGATCTTGAACAGCACGCCGCTGCCGCTCTCGTTGAGGTCGAGGCTGATCAGGTCGTCGACCATGCGGTCGGCGCCCTGCACCATGGTGCGGAACTTCGTCATCTGGAACGGCTTGCCGTCCAAGCCGATTCGCTCGGAACGGTAGAAGACCGGGCCGCGGCTGGTGAGCTTGATGGCGATGGCCGACAGCACCATCAGCGGCGCGGTCACGGTGAGCGCGAACAGCGCGACGAAGACGTCGAAGGCGCGCTTCTGGAGTTTCTTGGTCCCGCTGTACTGCGGACGCTCGACGTGGATCAGCGGCAGACCGGCGACGGGACGCATGGTGAGCCGGGGGCCGGCGACGTCGATGACGCTCGGCGACACCACCATGTCGATGCCGAGCTTGTCGAGCTCCCAGGACAGCTCACGCACGCCTTCGGGGCCGAGGTGATCCGTCGTGGTCAGGGCGACGGCGTCGAAGCCGGCCTGCGAAATGGCGTCGGAGACCTGGGTCTCGTTGCCGAGCACCGGCAGCTCGCCGACCCCGGCGACGTCGAACGTGCCGCCGGCGGGACGACCGGTGAGACAGACGCCGCGGACGGAGTAGCCGTACCACCATTCGCGGTGCAGGGACTGCACCAGGTTGCTGACGGCGCGCGGGTCGCCGACCGCCAGCACCGAGGCGACGCACTTGTTGCGCCGGCGCAGCCGGGCCAGCACGCGGCGGCAGATGGTCCGGCCGACGACGAGGCCGACGAGGCCGAGCGGCAGCGCGACGGCCAAGTAGCCGCGAGCGTATTCAGGGCGGAAGATCATGAGGGCGACGGCGATGATGCCGACGGTGGCCAGGGTCGCGGAGAACACCCGGCGGTACTCCTCGACGCCGGCGCCCACGATGCGCGGCGACCGGGTGCGGTACGCGGCCAGCATCGCCAGCCAGATGACGGCGACGAACGCCGACAGCACCGAGTAGTACGAGAAGACGTGCAGGTACGTCGAAGTGAATTCCAGGGAAGCGTCCGGTGTACCGAGCTTGACGAACTGGGCGCTCGCCAGGGCCAACACGACCACGACCAGATCGAATGCGATGAGGCACCAGCGGTAGCGGGTCTGCCAGGCCCGGTCAGCTAAAGGCGCGACGGCCCGCACGGGACGCGCGGGAGAAGCCTCGGGAACGAAGAGTTCTTCTGCCACGGACACTGACGCCTACTCCCTCCCATTTGCTGGCCGTTCGCCATAGCCCCCGCTCAGCGAACTGCGACTACTATCGCATCGTTTGCTCGAAAATACCACCGATCAGAAAAATAGGCAGGTCAAGTACAGCGTCCCTGCAGCGCGGCCTTAGCGAACCCGGCAAACTGATAGAAGAACGTCAGTTCCCACCCGATCGGCGAGAAGTCGTAGTCCCTGGGCAAAGCCACCGCGACAACCGAACCGTGGTCCGTGGAATAGCACTGCCGGAAGACCAGGCGGGCGCGCGGCAGGTGATACCGCCAGCTGACCACGATGATCCGGTGCCAGGATCGGCCCTCGGAGAGCCGGCGCATCATCATGGCCTCGCCGCGGGTGGTCAGGATCTCCGGCTTGCGGCAGATCACCTCGATGTCCGCCGCCGGCGCGCAGGCGCTCTTCATCTGCGGGTCGCCCGGTAGGTACGGATTGGACAGCACGACGGTGCGCGCCCAGCCCTGGCGAGCCAGGCTCAGCCCGTACTGTTCGCGGCCGTCGTGTTCGCCGGCCAGCACGATGATCGCGTCGGCCCGCTGCAGCGGATCGGACTTGGCGTTGGCGAACAGCACCACCCCGGCCAGCCCGACATCGACGAGCAGGACGATCGTGACCACGCCGATGACGCGACGAACGATTCGGCCGAGGTCACCGCGTGCCATAGTCCGCCAGTTGTTCGGCGCACATCTCGCGGTACTGCTGCCACATGCGGCGACCCAACTCGCGCTGCCCGGCGGCGCTGTAGTGCCGATCGTCGGGACTGTTGTACGAATCACGCGGGCCCGGCACGAAGGTGGTCAGTGGCCACCGGTTCGGGGTGTCGGCGTGGACGGCGTCGATCGCGGCGTAGGGCTTGCCGCTCAGCTCCATCTCCTCGGGCACCATCTGGCCCAGCACGAACGGCAGGCGCTCCCCGTACCGCGCGCGCATGTCGCCGATCAGCGAGTCGAGCTTCTCCTGGTACTGCGCGCCGGAGATCAGTGGCACGTCGGTCTCCCCCTGATGCCAGAGCACGGTGGCGATCTCACTGCCGGGATACCGCGCGAGCGCCGCGTCGATGGCCTTCACGGCCCGGCGGTACAGGTTCACGCGGGTCTTGCGGTCGGCCGGATCCCAGGTGTGCCCGTTCTTCGGGGTGAACGAGGTGTCGCCGCGGGCACCGGGGATCAGCAGCACCGGACGTCCGGTGTCCTCGGCGAGTTGCTTGGCGAAGGTCGGACCGAAACCGACGTATTTGCAAGGTATTTCGTGCAGCAGCGGCTGCGTCGCCAGCACCGCGGTGCCTTTGGACGGCCCGCACATGGCCCACTGGTGCACCAGCGGATGGGGCCGGTCCAAGCCGTCGGGCTCGACGGGGAGCCCCATGCCGAACGCGTTGGACTGCCCCAGGATCGGCAGGATCAGGTATGGCCGCTCGGGCTCGCCGACGGGGGTGCCGCGGGGCGCGATGAGTCGCTTCACGATGCATTTCGCCTCGATCAGCAACTGTTGATGAATCGGGCTGTCGCCGTCGGGATTACGTGGTCCCCTGCGCAGGACAGTCATTGACCGCCTCGCCTCCCCTGAATCGTTCTGCCAGCCACCGCAATTGACCCGGTCCGTCAATATCGGCATGCCCACCGTCCGGCTGGAAATTCCAGACCACCGTACCGCCCAGCGAACATGCGCGGGCGATGGCGGCCTTCGTCCATTCCGGGTCGAGGAAGGTGTCCTTGCCGCCGTAGACCACCGACATGGGAGCCGACAGCGGCTGCTGCGGCAGCGCCCAGTCCTGCAGCAGGCGACGGAGCCGGTCGGCGGCCGCCGCGTCGACGGGCGCCAGGTCGGTCGGTCCGATCGCGTCGATGGCGGTGGCGCGGTAGGCGACGTCGGGCCCCGAGCACGCCGACAGCACCTTCCAGTACCGGGCCGCCGCGCCCCTGCGGTAGTCGTCGCGGTTCAGGTCCGGATGCAGCCGGGCCAGCGACTCGACGATCGCCTGGAACGCCGCTTCCTGATCCTTGGTCATGGTGCCCGCGACGGCTTTGTCGACGATGCCCGCCACGTCGGCCGACGGCACGCTGGCGGCCGCCCCGATCAGGTCGAGTTCGGGCGCGTAGGTGCGCGCCTGTTCGTCTGCGGCCCACGCCGCGCCGCCGCCCTGCGAGCCGCCGAACACGGCCCAGCGGTTGGAGATGTCGCGGAAGGTGTGGCGCAGGGCGCGGACGGAGTCGATGACGTTGCGGCCCGCGGTGCGGCTGTCGGTGTACGGATGGACACCGGGGGCACCCAGCCCCTGGTAGTCGGCGAGGGCCACGGCGAAACCGAGGTTGACGAAGCCCTGCACGAACACCACGTTGCCGAGGAGATTCGCCGACAGCGACGGCGCACAGGGCTGGTCGATGCCGGTGGTGCCGTGGGCCAGCGCGATCACCGGCCAGCCGCCGTCGGGCGCCTGGCCCCGGGGCGTGAACACCGATCCCGACACCACCGTCGGCGCATCGGTGTCACCCGAGGTGGATCGGTAGACCACGCGGGCGGCCTGCAGATCCTTGCCTTCCACCGAGTTGGTCAGCGCCGGCATCGTCATGGCGCTGATCAGGCTGCCCGGGCCCGAGCCGGTGAGGTCGGCAGTGCGGATCGGCACCGGGTCGCCGGCGTCGCCGTGCCGCAGCTTGTCCAGGGCCCAGCTACCGACCTGCCACATCACCGGCAACGACGCCGCGATCAGGAGCACTGCCGCGAGTGCGGCGCCCCACTGGATCGCACGACGCATTCAGGACCACCTGGTGCGGTACCGCTTGGCGAATTTCATGACGGGTTCTTCCACTGCGTAGTACGTGACGGCCGAGACCACGAGTGTCACCGCCAGGACGAGCGCCACGTTGCGCAGCATGCCGGGCACGGTGTCGCCGGCCATCAGGCCCCAGCGTCCCAGCAACAGCATGAGGGGGAAATGCCAGAGGTAGGCCGACAGCGAGACCTTCCCGACGAACCGGAAGGGCGCGGTGTCCAGCAGCTCGGCCAGGCCGGAGCGCTCCCCGCGGAACAGCGGCGCGACGATGACGAGGATGCCCAGCGCGCACAGCACCGCCAGGGCCGACGTCGCGTACGGGTTGGCCAGGGCGATCAGCCCGAGCATGACGATGCCCGCCGGGAACATCGCCAGGAAGCTGTACAGCCGGACGCGCCGGCTGAGCTTCTCGCGAATCGCGTTGTGCTCCATGGCCACGACCAGTACCGCGGCGGCCATGCCGAACGCGAAGGTGTCGGAGTTCGTCAGGAAGGTCTTGGTGTAGACCGCGACCCAGTTGGCGCCCCAGTTGATCTCCGTCGGATCGGTCAGGTGCAGTGCCGAGATCATCCACGGCACGAAGGCCCGGCCGATGAAGCCCAGCGCGATCAGCAGCGCCGGACCGAGGGACACGATGACCCACGGCCGCAGGTTCGATCGCCGGGCGAGGGCGAACAGCAGCATGCCCAGCAGCGGGATCGAAAGGTAGAACGCGTATTCCAGCGTCAGCGACCACGACGGGTTCAGGCCGGTCTGGAAGTACTTCGGGATGTACGACTGCATGAGGGTCAGGTTGGCGATCAGCTGCCACGGGTCGGTGATCATGCCGGTGCCGTCTTCGGTGCGCGTCGGCTGCAGCGACGCGTTCTCGATGTAGACGATCTGCAGCAGGTAGTTGCACAGCAGGAAGATGACCAGGTAGCCGGGCAGGATGCGGGCGATGCGGTGGACGGCGAAGTTTGCGGTGCTGGGCAGTTCGCGCTGCTCGATCAGGTTGCGCACGTAGGGCAGGAACAGCAGGAAACCGCTGAGCGCGTAGAAGAAGATCAGCGACAGCCCGACCAGGTTCGTCTTCCAGTGGTAGGCCGTCTGCGGCGAGTAGTGCCCGGTGACGTGCATGACGGCGACGCCGAGGCACGACAGCCCGCGGGCGCCGTCCAGCCCGATGATGCGGGCCCGGGTCCGGACCGGTGCCGAGGTCGGCGCGTTCACTGTCCTGCTCCCTGCGTGGAATTGAATGACGGACAACTGTTCGGGGCGGGGACGCCGTCGAACCGGTCCTTGATCCAGTCGTAGGACGTCGCCACGTCGATGTCGGCGTGCCCCTTGGTCGGCTGGAACATGATGTCGATGACGTCGCCGAGGCGGCACGCGGCGGCGAGCGCCTTGTTCGTCCAGTCCGGCGGCAGCAGGGTGTCCTGGCCGCCGTACAGCACGAGCATCGGCGCGGACGTCGGCTCCTTGGGCAGGCTCCGCTTGGCCAGCAGGCCCTGCAGCGTCGCTTCCGCCTGCGGGTTCGCGGGCCGCAGGTCGTCGGGCGTGATCTTGTCGATCGCCGCGGTGCGCGCCGCGGCGTCTTCGGTACGGCACGAGGCGAGGACGTCCCAGTGCTCGACGATCTCGCCGCGGCGGTAGTCCGCCAGGTTCAGGGACGGGTTCTCGGTCGCCAGGGAGGCCAGGATGAGCTGCAGGATGGCGCCCTGCTCTTTCGACAGGCTGCCGGCCGCGGCCCCGGCGGCCAGGCCGGTGAGATCGGTGGCCGGCGACAGGCTGACGGTGCCGACGAGGTTCAGCCCGGTGCCGTAGCGGCCGGCGAGTTCGTTTGCGGCCCAGGCAGCTTGGCCGCCCTGGGACACCCCGACCGCCAGCCAGCGGTCCGACGACTGCGGTACCAGCTTGTGCGCCGCGCGCACCGAGTCGATGACGTTGTAGCCCACCGTGGTGGCGTCGGCGTACGGATGGCCGGCGGTGCCCGGGCCGAGGCCCTGATAGTCCGGCAGGCTCACCAGATAGCCGGCCTTGACCAGCGTGGTGATCGGCGCGGACAGCCCCTGCAGCGTCGACGACCCCGACGGTCCGCAGTCGCGTTGCACGCCGGACGTCGCGTGGCCGAAGACGATGATCGGCCAGCCGCCCGGCGGCGGTGTCCCGTTCGGCACGAAGACGGAGCCCGATACCTCGGTGTGTTCGCCGGTGATGCCCGACGTCGACGTGTAGCCGATGCGGGCCGCCAGCGACACGGCCGATTTCAGCCGCAGGTCCAGCGTGGGGAACGTCGACGCCGACACCAGCGCGCCGGGCACCTGGCCGGCGCCCGTGGTGTCGGGTTTGAGGTCGATACCTCCAGCCGTGAGGGGCCCGGCCTTTTTCGGCGCCGGATCACGCTGGCAGGCCGGCGCGGTCAGACACACCGCGGCGAGCAGACCCGCGGCGACCACACGCCGCAGCTGCCGCGAGTTCATCCCGAGGTCCCGGCGGTCGCGTCACCGATCACCCGCTCGAGGTGTCGGCGACTCTGCACCCGGTCGAAGATCAGTGCCCGCGCGATGACCGCGACAACACACAGCGCGAAACCCAGCACTGTCCCGGTCATCACGTAGGACCAGACGGTGCCCACCCGTTCGGCAGGGCTGGCGTCGTCGATGACGACGAGCGTCGCGCTGGTACCGGCGACCAGGGCCAGCCGGTTGCCCACCGCGACCATGTCGTTCACGACCTCGTGCGCGATCTGCGTGGTCTGGTCGGCATCACCGCCGGTGACCGTGACGTTCAACATCGCTGTGGCACTGGGCAATATGACGATCCGGGCCGCGAGCTCCTTGTCGGATTCGATGAGGCCCAGCTTCTGGATGATGGGTGCGGTGATCTGGGAGCTGGTGGCCAGGTTCCGGTAGGTCTCCATCAGGCCGAGCATGCCGGCGTCGCCGTAGTAGGCGTCGAGCGGCGATGCGCTGCCCTCGGTCCGGACGAAAACCGATGCGGTCGACCGGTACTCCGGCTTGGCGTACTCCCAGCCCACCCAGCCCATCAGCGCGCTCGCGATGGTGGTGACGAGCACCAGCACCCAGCTGTTCTTGACGAACAGCACGTAGTCGCGCACCCGCGGCACTCCGGCCGGGGTGATCACGTCGCCCCCACACAGACGTCGGCCACGCGCTCGCCGTCGAACCGCGCCTGCAGCCACGCCAGCGCGTTCTGCATCGTCTGGTCGTTGATCACGCCGGTGTCGCCGACGCCGCGCATCAGCACGATCTGCTGGCCGCGGGCACACGCGGCCGCGGTGGCCGTCAGCACGCCGGCCGCCGGGTTGACGGTGTCGGCCGTACCGAACGCCACCAACACCGGCGGATCGTTCGGGCCCGCAACGGGACTGGGCAGCGCGACGGCACCGAGGCGCCGCTTGAGGTCAGCGGCGGCGGCCGCGTCCTTGGCCTGGAAGTCGTTGGGAGTCAACTGATTCAGCGCCAGCTGGGCGGCCGCGACGTCGCGCGGCGCACAGTCGACCAACAGGTCCCACTGGTCCTTGAGTTTCGCCGAGCGGTGCGCGTCGAGGTCGAAGTCGGGCTGCATGGTTTCCAGGCTCTGCAGCGCCCGGATCTGCAGCCGGTACTGATCGGCGGTCGCCAGCGCGGCGGTGCGGTCCGGGTCGGCGAGCGGCGCCAGATCGGCGATCGGGTTGACCGCCACCGCGCCGACCATGTTCATGCCGGCGCCGTAGGTGCCGTTGCGTTCGGCCGCGGCCCACGCGGCCAGGCCGCCTTCACCGGCGCCCAGCGCACCCCAGTTGGTGCTGGTCGACGGAGCGGCACGATGGATCGCGCGAGCGGCGTCGATGATGCTGTTGCCCAGGCTGTTCGCGTCCAGGATGGAGTGCTGCCGGGCGCTGGAACCGGGGTCGATGCCCAGCCCCTGGTAGTCGGACAGGGCGATGGCGAAGCCGCGCCGCAGATACACCGTCATGCCGGTCGAGTAGCCCCAGAACTGCGGCGCGAGGGTCGGCGCGCACTTCGGCAGCAGCCCGGTGGTGTCGTGCCCGAACGAGATGATGGGCCAGCCGCCCTTGGGCGCGGGGCCCGGGGGCACCGCGATCAGCGCGCTGACCTGGATGGGACGGCCGTCCACGCCGCTGGTGGACCGGTACACGATGCGCGCCGCGGTGGCGCCGGCCTCGTCGAAGCTGCGGTCGCCTTTGACGGGCTTCAGCTCGACAAGGGAACCCGGGCCGTCGTCGGTGAGATCGGGCGGCGGCAACGCCTCGGCCCCCGGGAACATCGGGGTGAGGTCCCGGGTGGGACGCACGTCGTCACCCGGTCGCGGCGGCACCGGGCCCGACTGGCCGCACGCAGCCACGGTGACCAGCACTGCAGCCAGTGCCAGTACCGTGCGCCGCAACTCAACCTGACGCATCACGGCTTCTGGTGCGCCGCCGTCTTGGCCTCGGGCTGCGGTGCAGCCTTGGGGGCGGCCTTCGACGCCGCCTTCTTGCTCTTGTCGCCACCGGACTTGGGGCCGTCGGACCCGCCGATGTGGAGCTTGAACTCGACCGGTTCGTCGGTGGCGACCGAACCGATCAGCACCGCGTTGGCGGACTTCAGGGTCTGCACGGCACGGGTGAGCGCATTGCTCGTGGTGTGCCGGATGCGGCCGACCAGCAGCGCCCCGTCCGACAGCGCGGCGGCGACGGCACCGTCGTTGTACTTGCCCAGCGGCGGCGTGTCCACGACGACGTAGTCGAACTGGCCGGACAGGTCGGCGAACAGGCTCTCGGTGTGGTCGCCGGCCCACAACTCGCCGGGACGCGTGGTGGCGGGGCCCGCGGGCAACACCGCGATCCGGTGCTGACCGACGGAGACCTCGGGGATCAGGCTCTCGGCGACGGTGTTCTCGCCGACCAGCACGGTGCTCAGGCCGCGGTCGGCCGCCCCTTGACGGGCCGCCGGGGTCAGGTCCAGTCGCTGTGCCACCGCCGGGTTGCGCAGGTCACCGTCCACCAGCACCACACTTCGGCCGGTCTCGGCCAGCACGGCGGCCAGATCGATGGCCACCGTCGTCCGCCCGTCGGACGGCGACGGACTGGCCACCGCGATCACCCGAGCGGCTTCATCGCGATTTGCCGGCACGGTGAACCGCAAATTGTTGCGGAGCTCGCGCAGCGCCTCCGGATAGGCACCTTCGGCGGCCAGGTCGACCACCGGCGCATGGCTCCGGGCCGAGTCCGCGGGCAGCGCGCCCATGAGCAGCGAACCACTGGCGTCGGCCACGCGGTCGCGGCCGCGCACGCGGCGGTCGATGATGCCGAGCACGATGGCCGCCAGCAGGCCGAGAACGAGGCCACCGGCCAGTCCCATCCCGATGCGGGTGACCATCGAATAGCCCAGGGGCTTGGTCGGATAGCCGGCCTCGTCCACCACGATGGCGCCCGCGGCGGGGCTGCCGCCACGGCGGGACGTCTCCAGCTCCCCCACCAGGCCGGCGAGCTGATCGGCCACCGCGCTGGCGTAGGTCTGCGCCTGGCCCGGGTCCTTGTCGGTGACCGAGACCTGCAGCAACACGGTCTTCGGCAGCGGGACGGCGGTGACCTTGGACCGCAGTTCGCCCGCCGAGATGGTCGCCTTCAGCTGGTCCACCGCGCGGGCGGCCACCTGCTCGCTCATGGCGAGGGTGGCGTAGGAGTTCACGCGGTCCTGGGAGAACAGGTTGTTCTGGTAGGCCTCGGTGACCGAGGTGCCGTTCTGGGTCGCCACGAAAAGCGTCGCGCTGGACTGGTATTCGCGATCACCGAATTCCCACCACGCCCAGCCCGCGACACCCCCGACAACCGCCAGCGCCACGATCGCCCACCAGTACCGGCCGAATATCCGCAGGTACTCTTTGATCTCCAAGGTCGTGCCCCTTATTTCAGCAATGCGACGGCTCACAGATTAACGGCTGGGAACCGGACCGACCATTCAGACGCGCCACGGGTCCGGGCAACCTGCTTGAGCTTAGCTGGTCGAGCTGAGAACATAGTCGGCATGAACGCCCGTTTGGGTCAACTCGGCAATCTTAAATCATCGGCCGGGATTCTGGCCGGGATCGTGGGCTTGGTCTGGTTGGCGACGTCTTTCGGCCAGCTCACTTTGTTGGGCATTGTCGCTATTGCCGCACTGGTTGTCGGCATCTATGTCGGATTACGGCATCCGCTGTGGTTCTTGTACGGATTGGCGGTCGTCACCGGCGCCCTGCCTTTCGGATATTTCCCGGGTGTTCACGTCCCCTTATATCTGCCGTTCGCATTCGGTGCGGTGGTCGCGTTGTTCGTACATCCGCGACTGGCCCGCCCGATTCATCCGATGGAATGGTCGATCATCGCGCTCGTGATCACCTCGGTCGCGTCGGTCGCGGTAACCGGCGTCGGCATGGGCGACATCATCCAGATCGTCCGGTGGTCGGTCGTGACGCTCGTCGCGATCGCACTGAGCAGCCTGACGTCCGAGCATCTGGAGAAATTCGGCCGCATATTCGTCTACGCGACGTTGTTCAACGCCGTATTCGGCTTGTACATCGTGGCTTTCGACCCCAACCAGACGTCGTTCAAATACCTGCGGGTCTTCGGTTATGCCGCGGAGTACACCGCCACCCGCTTCGCCTTCACCGACGGCGGCATGGCGCGTTCCATGCGCCTCGGCGGCACCTCGGTCGACCCCAACGCCGAAGGCATCGCGCTGGTGGTCTCGATCGCCGTCGCCCTGGTCGTCCTGGCCGGTTGGCAGCGCATCGTGGTGACCGGCATCTTCGCGGTCGCGCTGCTGCTCACGCTGAGTCGGGCCGGCATGTTCACCGTCGTCGCCGGGGCGCTGCTGGTGCTGGCCTTCCACACCATGCGGGCGCGGGACCGTGGGCTGGCCATCGCCGCCATGATCGCCGCCGTTGGCCTCGCGGCCGCGATACCCGAGGTGCGCACCAGATTCGCGCACTCGTTCAGCAGTGACGACGTCGGTTCCACGTCACGAATTGATGCCATCCGCGAATTCCCCGACACCATGGCCGGTTACTGGCTGTTCGGAAAGGGCTGGAACCGGCTCGAATTCCGGGACGGCAACTATGCGTTCGTGCTCAACCACGTGTCGAACGCGCCATTGCTGACGATTTACCGCGGCGGCATCTTCACCGGTCTGGCGTTCTTTGCGATCATGCTGATCGGTTGCGTCATGAGCTACCGCGCCATCCGTTCCAATTCATTTCCGTGGGCGGTGTACGGCGGCATCTTCATCGGATTCTGCGTTGTCGCGCTGCAACTCGATCACCCGGTGGTCGGTATCCCGCCGGCCACGCTCAAATTCTCCATTTTGCTGGCATTCCTGGTGCATATAGACCGAGAACGCCGAGATCAGATACGGCGACACGCCCAAGCAGATTCACAGCAAATGCCCATTGCTGCTGCACACTGAGTGCGCGTTTGCGCCTCGCGACGCACTTCATAGGTGAAGGGCGGTTGCACGATGCCCGGGAAGCGCCCCCGACGATCCGCCCGCCGTTTCTCGAGCGTGGCATCGGCGATCGCCGGCAGCATGGTCTGCGCCCTCATCGTCTTGACCGGCATCCCAGGGGACACCCCTGAGCGGGTCAGGATCGCCGAGCGGGCCAACGTCGTCAACCTGCCGACCACCATCGGCTTCGCCGACTCCGACATCTACGGACTGTCGCCCGATGACGTGAACCGGACGCTGGCATTGATGGCCAACAACCGCGTGAACACCATCAGGTTGATGATTCCGTGGGCCGGCGTCGAGCCGATCCTCGGCCAGCTCGACTGGAGCCTGGTCGACAAGACGGTGAATGCCGCGGCCGCCATGAACATGTCGATCATCGCATTCGTCAATGCCACCCCACCCTGGGCCATGTCGCAGGGCGGGCTGCCGCTGAGCAGCCGGCCGTCGGATCCGGACGCCTACGGCAATTTCATGACCAAGGTGGCCACCCGCTACAAGGGAAAGATCTCCGCGTACGAGATCTGGAACGAGCCGAACGCGGTGTTCTTCTACAGTCCCGCACCGGATCCCGCGGGCTACACCGATCTGCTCAAATCGGCCTATCCGCGCATCAAGGCCGTCGACCCGGACGCGACGGTGATCGGCGGCGTCGTCGGCGCCGTGGTGGATTTCGGCTCGTGGTCGATCAACCCCGTGCGCTTCATCGCCGGGATGTACGCCGCCGGCGCCAAGGGGAACTTCGACGCGCTGTCGTTCCACCCGTACAACTACAACCTGAAGTTCTCCGACGGCATGCTGATCGCGAATTCGCCTGTCCTGCAATTGGTTCAGATGCGTCAGGTGATGATCGACAACGGCGACGAGGGCAAGCGGATCTGGGCCACCGAGTACGGCGAGCCCACCTCGGTGGTCAACGAGACCACGCAGGCCGCGTACCTCAAGGACATCTACACCAAGTGGCAGGAGATGCCGTACACCGGCCCGCTGATGGTCTACACCACGCGTGACCGCAAGACCGGAAGCAACCAGGCCGACGCCACCGTCGGGCTCTACCGCAGCGACTGGACACCGAAGCCCGCGGCCGCCGAACTGGCGGCGACCATCGCCGCCGGGGTACCGAAATCGCCGGAGTTCCTGCGCTTTTCGCAGATCACCGACCCGGCGCACGGCTCGGTCCTGAGCCCGGTGTTCAAGGCAACCAAGACGGTGTGGGCGCAGGTCCGCACGGTCAACACCATCTACGAGCTGCCGAGCGGCTACGTGTCGTCGCCGCGCCCGGTGGCCGACATCGCGATGCAGCGGAACTCGGTGCCCGCGAGCGTGTTCGCCAACGGCCAACAGGACTTCACGGGTGGCCAGGCGTTCCGGGTGTGGTGGTCACCCGAGACCGGCGCCCACTGGGCCTCGAGCGCTTTCGCGCAGGCGTGGAAACCGCAGCTGGGGTTGGCCACCAGCGACGAGCGCTACGTCAACGGCTCCAACCGCGTCGACTTCCAGCACGGTTACATGGTCTGGGCACCGTGGGTCGGCGTGAAGGTCTACTACACCTGACCGTCGCCGCGCAGCAGGTCGGCAACCGCCTTGTGCGGCAACCGGTCCTGCCACCGCTGCCGGTTGATCTCGTACAGCTGGTTACCCAGGTCGACGGCGGCCGGCACGTCGGTGAGCAGCCGCCGGCACTCGGCGATGAACGCCGCATCGTCGTCCAGGGCACGCAGCCCGAAGATCGGCCCGAGTGATCCGATGGCCGCCGTGGTGGCGACGGCCGGCAGCCCGATCCGGATGGTGTCGAGCAGCTTGACCCGGACTCCCCCGCCGGTGCGGATCGGCGCGATCAGGGCCCGGCACGTGCCCAGGAACGCCCCGAGGTCGTCGACGAATCCGAGGTCGCGGACCCCTTCGGGATAGACCGGGTCGGCCGCGCCGGGCTTCTTGGCCCCGATGATGCACAGTTCGGCGCCGGCGATCCCGGCGGAAATCCGCGGCCACAGTTCGAGGGCCCGCAGGAACCCCTCCTGGTTGGGTGGCCAGTCGCGGGTACCCATGAACACCAGCCGCGGCGGAGAGGACGCGACGTCGACCTGGGTCCCGGGCGGCATCGTGATGTCCATGAACCGGGCGTCCCGGACACCGTTGTCGCGGTAGTACTCGGCTTCCTCGGCGTCGTAGGTGCTGACGGCGTCGGCCGCGCGCGCGACGCGCAGCTCATCGCGGACCAGCCGCGGTTCCTCGACGCGGCCGAGCGCGCCGCGCGACGCCCGCCAGACCAGCGACTCGCTCACGTTCGTGTTGACGACGAATCGCTTCTTCCCGAAATGCTTGCTGCGGAAGAACGATTCGGCCATGTAGCTGTGTTCGGCGACGAACACGTCGGCGTCGCTGCGGTCGATGGCACGGACCAGTTCGTCGGTGTCGAATCGGACATGCACCAGGCTGCGCCGGCGCCGCAGGGAGTCGATGAGCAGCCGGTGCGGACGCACGGCCGGCTTGTGGACCCGCTCCAGCGGCAGGCCACCGAGGATCAGGTCGGCGGTGACGGTGCCCGGTTGGGGCGACAGCGCGATGGCCGACACCTCGGACGAGTCGGCGGCCAGCTGCATGAGCATGCGGGCCAGCGCGACGTCACCGGTGTGTTCGAGCACCGGATCTTTCGACAGGATGAACGCGGTCTTCGGTGTGGTCATGACTCCACCACCTCGCGCGGCCGGTAGACCGCCCACGTGAACCCGGCGAGCATGATCGCGTCGGCGACGGTGGCCGCGATGGCCGCGCCCACCGCGCCGAGCGGTGTCAGCGTCGCGAGGGCGGCGACCATGCCGAGTTTCACCGGCACCAGGCCGACGGCGATGGTGAGCCGGAAGACGTCGCGCCGCTGGGTGTAGAGGATCACCTGCAGCACGAAGATGCAGATACGCAGCGCGGCGAAGCCGCCCATGATCATCATGGTCGTGGCGAGCTGGGTCGGGGCCCCGAAGGCGAACAGGCAGCCACCGATGATCAGCAGCAGCGAGCCGCCGAGTGCCGCCATCCGCAGGATGTTGCGCAGCGGTGGGGCGGCGGACAGGTCACCGCCGCTCTCCCGCAGCGGCTCGTGATAGGTCATGCCGAAGGACTGGCCGGCGGCCGCCACAGCGGCCGCGACGACCCACGCGAGCTGGTAGTAGCCCGCTGCCGTGGTGTCCACCAGGGTGCCGAGCAGCAGCACGTCACCGCCGAGATACAGCGTGGTGCCGAGCATTTCGCCGGTCAGCGCCGCGATCAACCGCGGCGGCCCGGGTGGTGCGGGCCGGTGGCCGATGGCCAGCTTGGCCCCGACCAGCAGGATCAGCACGTAGGGCGTGCAGTACAGCAGCGAGGCGTGGGTGAGCGTCGGGTGCGCCGAGGTGTACAGGTACACCGCGCCGATGCCGGCGCTGGAGAACTGCCGCGCGGTGTCGAGCCGATAGACCTTGTCCGGGTGGCCATCTCGCGCCGACTGACTCTTGACGACGTTGAGGGCGATCTCGCCGCCGGCCACCATCAGACCGAAGCCGATGACGTAGTTGACGTCGAACGTGACCGCGCCGGCGGTGACCAGCGCCACCGCGACGAGATAGCGCATGGTGCGCTCACGCAGGAAGTGCTCCTCGGATTCCCGGATGGCCCGGACCGCGAAGGAATTGTCGACGGTGTTGCCGACGATGCCGTTGAGCACCGTCGCCATGGCGTACAGGCCGTACTCGGAGACGCCGAGGCGCTGCACGAGGATCAGCGTCCACAGCAGGCCGACCCCGCGACCGCCGTAGATCCAGATCAGCGAGATGAGCGTCTTCGCCACATTGCGGGTGGGCGCTTCGGGGGCAGTCAGGTCACACGCTCACAGATGCTCGGGCCAACATGTCGGTCCACACGCGGCCGAACGCCTCGGCCGTCCGCGGCCCGGAGCAGGCCTCGCGGTAGGCCTCGACGTGCCGGCCGAACTCGGCCAGTCGCTCATCGTCGTCGACGAGGGACACGATGGCCTTGGCCAACGACGACGCCACCTGTTCGGGCTTCTGGTCGCCGATGCGGACGACGAGGGCGCCCGCGCGCTCGTCCAGTTCGGCCAGGGCGCCGTAGTCGGTGCAGACCACGGGGGTGCGGTACGCCATCGCGTGGGCGACCGAACCGGACGCCGGGTAGGTCTCGGCGTAGAAGTGGCGCTTGCCGTACGGAATCACCACGGCCCGTACCGAATCGAAGAACGCGTCCTCGGCCGGACCGTCGACGGGGCCGACGATCTCCACGCCCGGGCCACCCGTCAGTGCCTCGGTTCCCCGGCCCGCCACCCGGATCACGATGTCGTCGGGCAGCTCCCGGCGAATGCGGGCGATCTGCTCGAAACCCTTGCCCCGGTACACATGCCCGAAGAAACCGACGGCCTTGGGCCGCTCGGTGAGCGGGCGCAGCCGCGGCCGTTCGGAGATGATGTGCGGCACGGCGGCGACCGTGGTGCCGGGGTAGATGGCCTTGATGGAGTCCGCGCCGATCTGGCTCAGCGCGACCATCGTCCGGTCCCCGTTGACCATGCCCTCGATTCGCCGCGACAGCGGGCGCAGCGGGTAGTGCAGGCCGTGCATGACGAGCCGGTGCTGCGCCACGAACCGGGTTCGCGCCGGCCACCAGATGCCCTGCGGCGGATCGTGCACCGTCGCCGTCACCGGCACGCCGCGCAACCCCGCGATGGACCAGAACGCCGACACCGCACCGGCCGCCAGCTCGGCATGCACCAAGACCCGGCCCGGCTTGCCGCCGGCCACCAGTTCGGCGACCGCGCGCCGGTGGCCTCGTACCTGGGCCACCGTCTCGGCCCCCGGGCCGAGAGTGCGGCGTTGCACGACCTCACCGAACAGCGGCTGCACGGCGTTGACGAAGTTCTCGGCATAGTCGCCCACCGCGGTCTGGCCTTCGGCCGGACCGATGTAGACCAACCGGTATTCGCGTAGATCGACCGGCATCAGCAGAACAACGGCCGGTACTTTGCGCTGTAGCCCAATGCATCCGGATTACGCTTGGCGAACACTTTGGCGGGGTTGCCGCCGACCACGTCGAGCGGGGCCACGTCCTTGACCACGAGCGCCTGCGCGGCGACGACGGCGCCGCGGCCGATCAGGGCGGGCAGCACCATGGCCCGGCTCGCGATCCAGACGTAGTCCTCGATCACCGTCGGGATCGGGATCGGCAGGAAGTCCGGGTGGTTGATGTCGTGCCCACCGCCGAGCAGGTGGACGTCGCTGGCGATGGTCACGTTGTCGCCGATCCACAGGCCGGCGCGCGCGTCGAGCAGGCAGCGGAATCCGATGGTGGTGCCGTTGCCGATCGTCAGGAATTCGATGTCCAGGATGGTGGTGCCGCGCATGATGGTCGACCACTCACCGATGGTCGCGCCGAACAGCCGCAGGAAGCCCTGGCGGATGGTGTGCGACGGGATGTGCGTGATGAACATGTTGAACAGCAGTTCGCCAATTCGGTTGCGCGCCTTGCGGGCGACGCCCATGCTCTGCATCTTGTAGTAGGTGACGCGGCCGTCCTCGCCGAGTTTCCATTCCGGATCCGGCGGCAATTTCAAAGTCGGTGCGGCCGCCTTCTTGCGTGCCACATCTGCCGGGTCTGCCGTTGCCGGCTCGCCAATCACGTTCTTCGCTCCCGTCGTCCCGGATTCCGAGTTAACCACAGTGTTTCGGCCTCGTCAGTACAGCCGGCCCTGGCGCGTCAGCATCTCCGACCACTTTGCGGCGTAGGCGGCGGCGACGTTCTCCGGCGACCGCTCCTGGCGCGTCCGGTCGGCATTCGCCTCGAGTTCCTTGAGCCGCGTCTCGTCGTTGAGCAAGGCCGCGATGGCCGCCGAGAACCCGGCCGGCAGTGCCTTGGGGTCGTCGGAGTCCATGGGCACGACGACCGCGCCGGTCTCGGTGCCGAACTCGGCCAGAGAGCCGTAGTCGGTGCACACCACCGGGGTGCGGTAGGCCATGGCGTGGGCCGCGACCGACGAGGCGGGGTAGGTCTCGGCGTAGAAGTGGCGCTTGCCGTACGGAATCACCACGGCGCGCACCGAATCGAAGAACGCGTCCTCGGCATCACCGTCGACGGCGCCCACGATCTCCACCCCCGGGCCGCCGGGCAGCGCCTCGGTCCCCCGGCCCGCCACCCGGATGACGATGTCGTCGGGCAGCTCCCGGCGAATGCGCGCGATCTGCTCGAATCCCTTGCCCCGGTACACATGCCCGAAGAAACCCACGGCCTTCGGCCGCTCGATCACCGGGCGCACCCGGGGCCGCTCGCACACGAGGTAAGGGGCATACGCCACATCGGTGTTCGGGTACACATCGCGAATGGACTGCGCGCCGATCTGGCTGAGGGCGAACAACGTCCGGTCCCCGTTGACCATGCCCTCGAGCATCCGCGACACCGGACGCAGCGGGTAGTGCAGGCCGTGCATCACCAGCTTGTGCCGCGCCACGAACTTCGTGCGCCCCGGCCACCAGATGCCCTGCGGCGGATCGTGCACCGTCGCCGTCACCGGCACGCCGCGCAACCCCGCGATGGACCAGAACGCCGACACGGCACCGGCCGCCAGCTCGGCATGCACCAGCACCCGGCCCGGCTTGCCGCCGGCCACCAGTTCGGCGACCGCGCGCCGGTGCCCCAGGATTTCCCGCGCGCTGTCGGAACCCGGTCCCAGCGTGCGGTGCTCGACCAGTTCGCCGACATGGGGCCGCAGCGCCCGCGTCAGGTTCTCGGCGTAGTCACCCACCGCCGTCTCGTGGTCCGCCGGACCGACGTACACCAGGCGGTAGTCCTTCAGCGTGGCGACCGGCGCCGCTTCTGGCGCCATCAGTACCCGGCCAGCTTGTCGACTGCCTCATGCAGCCGAGCGCTGAACGCGTCCTCGGTGAACTGGGAGACGTGGTGTTTGATCTTCTCCTGGTCCCACGTCGCCGACTCGAATCGGTCCAGCGCCTCGCGCACCGAATCCGGTTGCGGTTCATCGAAATACAGGCCGGTGGTGCCCTCGTCGATGGTGTCGAGGAAGCCGCCGAACCGCAGCGCGACGCTCGGCCGGCCCCACACGCCCGCTTCGATGGGGGTCAGACCGTAGTCCTCGAAACTCGACGACATCAGCGCCCGGCAGTTCTTGTAGAGCCAGGCCATCTGCCCGTCGGTGAGGTTGTGCAGCATGGTGACATTGTCGGTCTTCATCGACCGCAGCCGCTCGGCTTCGGGCCCGTTGCCGACCACCACGAGCTGCCGGTCACTACCCGCGAACGCCCGCACGATGACATCGACGTTCTTGTACGGCAGCAGCCGGCACACGACGAGGTAGAAGCTGCCGTCCGGATCGCTCAGATCGACCTTGTCCTCGAGTTCCTCGACGGGTTCGACGGCGTACGACCGCGACATTGCCACCGGCGCGAACATCACCTCGGCGTCGATGTCGTAGGCCTTCTTGACGTATCCGCTGATCATGGTCGAGATCGCGAGGTACTTGTCGGCCGCGAGCGCCTGCCGGCGGTCCCAGTCGAGCAGGCGCTTCTTGGTGAGCTTGAGGCCCAGGCGCTTGATCGGGTTCGCGTGGTCCCCGAGGTAGGCCTCGGTCTGGTAGAGCCAGCGCGCCGGGTTGTAGCAGTAGATGAGCTTCTTGCCGTTGGTCCGGAAGCCGTGCGACCAGCCACTGCAGCTCGCCAGCACGATGTCGGCGTCGACGAACATGGACTCGGCCACGCGCGGATAGATCGGCAGGGCGGCCCGGTGGTACTTGCGGGCCAGACCCACCTTGTTGAGCGCGGACACCCGGATGTCGAGGTCGGCAAACTCCGGGTAGGTCAGCTCGGGGTCGTACAACATCGTGTACAGCGGGGCGTCCGGGAACGCCTTCGTCATCGAGAGGACAACCTTTTCCGCGCCGCCGAACTGGGTCAGATAGTCGTGGGCGATGGCCACCTTGGGCCCGTCCACTCCGTCGTACTTGCGCGTCGAATGCACTGTTGAGTATCCCCCTGCGCCGATCTGGTGATCGTCTCGCGGTCGTGAAGTCAGCTGCCCGCAAATGCCGGGCACGCATATCGAACCGCAAACTTACGCAATTGACAAGCTAAATGCATCGCGCCTGCGCAGGACGCGCCCCCGGCAGTGCGCACGCACCGGCTCAGCTAAGTGGATTTCACCACCGGAGATCTGGCCTCGACGGTCGCACGACCGGGCCGCAACACCTGGTCTGCGCCATTGCGACCAGGCAATTCACCCCTGCGCCCGCGACGCCCGGCGCCGTCGCGCTCAAGGCCCGCTCAGCAAATCCCCCAGCCTGAACGGTGTTCAACGCGAGTCATGGGCGGGACCAGCGCGGGAAGTGTATATTGACTTACCAGCAAACTGCTGACGCAGGACGTGCAAGCCGCGGGGGCGGAAGAATCTATGAACGGTGCGCAAATGAGCGGTACACACGTGGACGTCCATTACAAGGACCTCGACACCCTCTGGCAGGGCTACGACGAGTCTGTCCGCAGCTTGGCCGAGCGCGAAGGCGTCAGGGCCGTCGCCGAACTCGGTGGCGGCGCCAACCCGATCATCGGCGGTGACGACTGGAGCTTCGCCGACGAGCGTGTCGTCATCGACATCTCGGCCACCGAACTGGCCAAGGCCAACAGCCGCGTGCACACCCGCGTCGCCGATCTGTGCAAACCGATCGACACCGAGCTCAATGCATACGACCTGGTGTTCTCCAAGATGCTCTGCGAGCACCTGCCCGACGCCCGCACGTTCCACGAGAACTGCTTCAAACTCCTTCGCCCGGGCGGACTTTCGGTGCACTTCTTCCCGACGCTGTTCGCGTTCCCGTTCGTGGTGAACCTGCTCATCCCGGAGCAGGCGGCGCGCACCGTCATCAGCAAGCTGCAGCCCGGCCGGTTGCAGAACCCGCATCACGAGAAGTTCCCGGCCTACTACCGCTGGACCACCGGACCCACCAAGAAGGCCATCAAGCGCTACGAGAGCGTGGGTTTCCAGGTCGAATCCTGGTCGGGCTCCTACGGCCACGGCTACTACCGGGTGCTCCCCCCGCTCGACGCCCTCGAGCGCGCGAAGAGCCGTTTCCTTCTTAAGCACCCGGTGCCGGCGCTCACGAGTTTCGCGGCTGTGGTCCTGCGCAAACCGGCGTGACCCGCCGAGAGGGCACCCCACCTTCACAACTTTCTTAGAGAACCGTTAACATCGTCGCCATGACGAGCGTGACCGAGCCACCGGTGGACAAGGCGATCGACATCCACACCACCGCGGGCAAGCTGGAAGACCTGCGTAGGCGTACCGAAGAGACCCTGCACCCCGTCGGCGAGGCCGCCGTGGAGAAGGTCCACCAGAAGGGCAAGCTCACCGCCCGCGAGCGCATCCTGGCGCTGCTCGACGAGGGCTCGTTCGTCGAACTCGACGCGCTGGCCAAGCACCGCAGCACCAACTTCGGCCTGGCCGACAAGCACCCGCTCGGCGACGGTGTGGTGACCGGCTACGGCACCATCGACGGCCGCGAGGTCTGCATCTTCAGCCAGGACGCCACCGTCTTCGGCGGCAGCCTCGGTGAGGTCTACGGCGAGAAGATCGTCAAGGTCCAGGAGCTGGCCATCAAGACCGGCCGCCCGCTGATCGGCATCAACGACGGCGCCGGCGCCCGCATCCAGGAGGGTGTGGTCTCGCTCGGCCTGTACAGCCGCATCTTCCGCAACAACATCCTGGCGTCGGGTGTCATCCCCCAGATTTCGCTCATCATGGGTGCCGCGGCCGGTGGCCACGTGTACTCGCCCGCGCTCACCGACTTCATCATCATGGTCGACCAGACCAGCCAGATGTTCATCACCGGTCCGGACGTCATCAAGACCGTCACCGGTGAAGAGGTCACCATGGAGGAGCTGGGCGGCGCCCACACCCATGAAGCCAAGTCCGGCACCGTGCACTACGTCGCCTCGGGCGAGCAGGACGCCCTGGACTACGTCCGCGACCTGCTGAGTTACCTGCCCCCGAACAACTACGCCGAGCCGCCGCGCTACCCGGCGCCGCCGCACCCGGGCGCCGTCGAGGACAACCTCACCGAAGAGGACCTCGAGCTCGACACGCTGATCCCGGATTCGCCGAACCAGCCGTACGACATGCACGAGGTCATCTCGCGCATCCTCGACGACGACGAGTTCCTAGAGATCCAGCCCGGCTACGCGCAGAACATCGTGATCGGCTTCGGCCGCATCGACGGTCGCCCCGTCGGCGTCGTGGCCAACCAGCCGACGCAGTTCGCCGGCTGCCTGGACATCAACGCCTCGGAGAAGGCCGCGCGGTTCGTCCGCACCTGCGACGCCTTCAACATCCCGATCATCATGCTGGTGGACGTCCCGGGCTTCCTGCCGGGCACCGAGCAGGAGTACAACGGCATCATCCGCCGCGGCGCCAAGCTGCTGTACGCCTACGGTGAGGCCACCGTCGCCAAGATCACCGTCATCACCCGCAAGGCCTACGGCGGCGCCTACTGCGTCATGGGCTCCAAGGACATGGGTTGCGACGTCAACCTGGCCTGGCCGACGGCCCAGATCGCCGTCATGGGTGCCTCGGGTGCGGTCGGCTTCGTCTACCGCCAGGAGCTCAAGGCCGCCGAGGCCAAGGGCGAGGACGTCGACGCCCTGCGCCTGCAGCTGCAGCAGGAGTACGAGGACACCCTGGTGAACCCGTACGTCGCCGCCGAGCGCGGTTACGTCGACGCCGTCATCCCGCCGTCGCACACCCGCGGCTACATCGCCAACTCGCTGCGGCTGCTGGAGCGCAAGATCGTCCAGACGCCGCCGAAGAAGCACGGGAACATCCCCCTGTGAGCGCCGAATCTGTGGTCGACGAGACCGAGACGCAGGCCCCGGTGGCTCCGCTGTTCCAGGTCGTCAAAGGCAACCCGTCCGACGAGGAGCTCGCTGCGCTGGTGACGGTGTTGGCCGGCGCCTCGGGCGGCGGCGGTGCCCCCGAGGCCGGTGACCGCAACGACTGGGGCCACCCCGTCTCCAAGCTGCGGTACGCGTACACCAGCTGGCAGCTGGTGACCCTGGTGGAGCGCACCTTCATCCGGCGATGACCCGGGTGGTCCTGGGCTCGGCCTCCGCGGGCCGGCTCAGTGTGCTGCGCAAGGCCGGTGTGGAACCGGTCGTGCTGGTATCCGACGTCGACGAGGACGCGATCATCGCGTCTCTCGGCGACGCCGGCCCCGGCGACGTCGTACGTGCCCTGGCGACAGCCAAGGCGCAGCGGGTCGCCGAATCACTCGACGCGACCCTGTCGTCGGATTGCGTTGTCATCGGCTGTGATTCGATGCTCGAGCTCGACGGCCGGCTGACCGGCAAGCCGGGCGCCCCCGAGGTGGCCCGGCGGCAATGGCTCTCGATGGCCGGCCGCAGCGCCGTCCTGCACACCGGCCACAGCGTCCTGCGCCTGAGCGACGGCGCCGTCACCGCTCAGGTCAGCGAACTCGGCTCCACCACAGTGCGTTTCGGCGAGCCCGGCACCACCGACCTGGATGCCTACATCGGCACCGGCGAACCCCTCTGGGTGGCAGGCGCTTTCACCCTCGACGGCCTGGGCAGCTGGTTCATCGACGGCATCGAGGGCGACCCCTCCAACGTCATCGGCCTGAGCCTGCCCCTGCTCCGCCGTATGCTGGCCCGCCTCGGCGTGTCCGTCGCGGACCTGTGGGCCGCCAACCGGCCCCAGTAGGTTTTTCCCGAATCCACCTATCCGCACCGCATCCCGCACCGAATTCCTGGTGACAAACCAGGAAGGACGGCACGGTGCGGCGGATAGCAGTGGTCGGCAGCGGCATATCGGGGCTCACCGCGGCGTGGGTGCTCGCCCGCGACGCGGAAGTCACCCTCTTCGAGGCGCAACCGCGATGCGGTGGCCACGCCCACACCCATGAACTGGCGGCCCGTCGCGGCAGCACCGATGTCGTCGGCGTCGACTCCGGCTTCATCGTGCACAACGACCGCACCTATCCCACGCTGCTGCGGCTGTTCGCCGAGCTCGGTGTCCGGACCCAGGAATCCGACATGTCGATGTCGGTCTGCTGCGAAGGGTGCGGCCTGGAGTACGCCGGCGCGAAGGGGCTGACGGGCCTGTTCGCCACGCCGGGCGCGGTGCTCTCACCGCGCTATCTGCGCCTGCTCGCCGAAGTGACGCGCTTCCACCGGCTCGCCCGCGCCGAACTGGCGCGCGACGTGGCAGACGGCCGAACCCTCGGCGAATTCCTCGGGGCCGCAGGGTTTTCCCGCTACTTCGTCGCGCATTTCATGGTCCCGCTGGTCGCTGCGGTCTGGTCGTGCCCGCCGGACGTCGCGCTCGACTACCCCGTCGGCTATCTGCTGGCGTTCCTCGACCACCACGGGATGCTGACGGTGTTCGGGTCACCGACCTGGCGGACGGTGACCGGGGGCTCCGCACGGTACGTCGAGGCGATCACCACGCGCCTGCCGTCGGTACGCGCCGGCGTACCCGTCCGCACCGTCACCCGGACCACCGACGGGGTGCTGGTGCGCGACGACGCCGACCGGGTCGAACCGTTCGACGCAGCGGTCATCGCGACGCATCCGAATCAGGCCCTCTCGATCCTGGACCGGCCGTCGGCCGACGAGGTCGACATCCTCGGCGCCCTGCGGTACTCGATCAATCACACTGTGCTGCACACCGATACGTCGCTGCTGCCGCGTCGCCGGGGCGCCCGTGCATCGTGGAACTACCGGATGCCGTCGTGCACCGTCCAAGCCGGCGACGTCCTGGTCAGTTACGACCTCAACCGGCTACAGCGACTCGACGCGAGCACCGACCGGCGGTTCGTGGTGACGCTGGGCGGCGGCGGTCGGGTCGACCCGGACCAGGTCATCGCGACCATGCTCTACGACCATCCGCAATACTCCCCCGAGTTCCGCGCCGCGCAACAGCGGCTGCACACGCTCGGCGATCACCGGTTGGCGTTCGCCGGCGCGTATCACGGCTGGGGCTTTCACGAAGACGGCGCGGTGTCCGGCGTCGCCGCGGCGGAACGTCTCGGTGGCAACTGGAGCGGTCCCGTGCCACCCCTGCTGCGCCCGGCGGGGAACGTGGCATGAGCCCACCGCAGATCGTGCGAACCAGCATCCACCACAGGCGGACCGTTCCGGTGCCGCACGCGTTCACCTACCGCAGCTACAGCTGGCTGGTCGACCTCGACGCCGTGCCCGAGTTTCCCCGCCTGCTGCGGCCGCTGGCCGGCTTCCACGCCGCCGACCATGCCGGCGATCCGCAGCGCACGCTGCGCGAGAACATCGACGCCTATCTCGGCGAACACGGCATCGACCTCGGCGGCGGTCCCATCCGAATGCTGGCCAATGCCAGGGTCTTCGGCTTCGTGTTCAACCCCTTGACCGTCTACTGGTGCCATGACGCCGCCGGCGCACTGGTCTGTGCCATCGCCGAGGTGCACAACACCTACGGCGGACGCCACCGCTACCTGCTGCACACCGATCATCGCGGCACGGTGGTCGTGCCGAAGGTGTTCTACGTCTCGCCGTTCAACCCGGTCAGTGGCCGATACGTGCTGCGCATCCCGGAACCGGCGCGGGGCCGGCTCAACGTGGCGGTCACCCTGCTCGACGCGTCCGGCGGGGTGGTCATGACCGCCACCTGGACCGGATCCGTTCAACCAGCCCGTCCCACAACCGTTTTGACCACCGCACTGGCAGCGCCGCTGGCGCCGCTGCTGGTTCTCGCACGCATCCGCTGGCAGGGCGTGCGCCTCTGGGCGCGCGGCCTGCAACTGCACCCCCGCCCCCAGGAGGCCGCCCTATGACGAATCAACTCCATGACGGTGCCGCCGCGTACGACCCGTTCCTGCCGGCCAGGTGGACCGAAATCGCGCAGGTGCCAAGCGGTCTGCGCACCCGGCTGGGTACGCCCGTCACGCGGGCCTTGTTCCGGGCCGCGGTACGGGACCTGCCGGTACGGGTGGAGTATCCGGACGGAACCGTCCAGGGCGCGGCCGGCGCCGATGATCCGGCCGCACCGCGAATGTTGTTGCACCGCCCCGACGATTTCTTCGGCCGCATCGCGAACAGTGGCCTGATCGGCTTCGGCGAGGCGTACATGGTCGGTGACTGGTCCGCGCCCGAGCTCACCGCCGTGCTGACCGCGCTGGCATCGCGCATCGACACGATCGTGCCGGCGGCCTTCCAGGGACTGCGTTCCGTGCTCCTGCCGCGCACCCCACGCAACCACCATGGGGCGCAAGCGGATACGCGTGCGAACATCGCCCATCACTACGACCTGTCGAACGAATTCTTCAGCATGTTCCTCGATCCGACGCTGACCTATTCGTGCGCGCTGTTCGACACGCTCGATCCGCCGCCGTCATGGCGCGACCTGGCGGCCGCGCAGCACCGCAAGATCGACCGGCTCCTGGACGCCACCGGCGTCGGCACCGGCACGCGGCTGCTCGAAATCGGCACCGGCTGGGGCGAATTGGCCATCCGTGCCGCGCAGCGCGGCGCGCACGTCCACACCGTCACCCTGTCGCGCGAGCAGCAGCTGCTGGCGCGCGAGCGCATCGCCGCCGCCGGGCTGGCCGACCGCATCACCGTCGAGCTGTGCGACTACCGCGACATCAGCGGGAAGTACGACGCGATCATCTCGGTCGAGATGATCGAGGCCGTCGGGTATCGCTACCTGCCGGCCTATCTACGCACGCTGGAGCGCCTCCTCGATGTCGACGGCCGGGTCGGACTGCAGCTGATCACCATGCCGCACAAGCGCATGCTGGCGTCCCGCGACACCTACACCTGGGTGCACAAGTACATCTTCCCGGGCGGATTCCTGCCGTCGGTCAAGCTCATCGAGAAGTCGGTCGGCACGCACACCGCATTGCGTATCACCGACCGGCATTCGTTCGGACCGCATTACGCCCACACCCTGAGACTGTGGCTGCAACGCTTCACCGCGAACAGCGCCGGCGCCGATGCCCTGGGATTCGACCGCATCTTCCGGCGGATGTGGCGCTTCTACCTCGCCTACTCCGAGGCGGGCTTCGCATCGGGCTACCTGGACCTGCACCAACTGGTCCTGCGTCCGAAGGCTCGATCGTGAGCACGTCGCCCGGACCCGACGGGTTGCGCCAGATCGCCCCGGTTCCCGCGCCGCCGTGCGACGATTCCCGCATGGAGGGCGAGCCGGACCGCGCAGCTCTGCTCACCGCGATCGCCGACGGCGACAGGGCGGCGTTCGCCGAGTTCTACGATCTGACCTCGCCACGGGTGTTCGGCCTCGCCTATCGCGTCGTGCGGGACCGGACGCTGGCCGAGGACGTCGTGCAGGAGGTGTTCCTCCAGGTGTGGTCCTCGGCGGCACGGCAATACGACCCGGCGCTGGCCAGTCCGATCGGCTGGCTCATGACATTGACCCACCGCCGCAGTATCGACCGGGTCCGCTCCGAACAGTCCGCGGCCGACCGCAACCACGCGTACGGCGCCTCGAACCTCGGCCGCGAGCACGACACCGTCGCCGACGAGGTGGGACAGCGACTCGACGAGCAGGAGGTCACCGACTGCCTCGACGGACTGACCGCCGTCCAGCGCGAAGCCATCGGCCTGGCGTACTACAGCGGCCACACCTATCGGGAGGTCGCCGAGCACCTCGCCGTCACCCTCCCCACCATCAAGGCCCGTATCCGGGACGGCCTGATCCGCCTGAAGAACTGCTTGGGGGTGGGCACCGATGCCTGACAGCTACACCGACGACGAACAGCAACTGCTCGACCTGGCGTACGTATACGCACTCGATGCGGTGTCCGAGGCCGAACGCTCGGACATCGCCGGGCGCCTCGGCGTCGCCGCGCCGCACACCGCGCAGGCGTTCGCCCGGATCGTCGGCGACACCCAGGAGACCATGGCACTGCTCACCGCGGGAGACACCCTGACGCCGCCGGCCGAACTGCGCGCGCGCATCCTGCAGGCCATCGGCATCCAGTCGGCCGAGCGCACTTCGGATGAGTTGGCGCTCAGGCGAACCCGGCGACGCCGAATGATCGTCCGGCTCGCGGCGGCCGCCGCGGTGATCTGCGCGATCGTCATCGGCACGACGGTCGTCGCGGACCGCTTCACCGAGCACCCGGGACAGCCGACGGTGTCGCAGGTGCTGGCCAACCCGGACATCCGCACGTATTCCGCGCCGGTCGCCGGGGGCACGATCACGCTCAGCGCGTCGCAGCAGGCGAATGCCGTGGTGGTGGCCATGGCGAATGTGCCTGCGCCACCGGCGGGCCACGTCTACCAGATGTGGTTCATCCCGGCGTCGGGTGCGCCGCGGTCCGCCGGCACCATGAGCGCGGACACCATGCCACCGCCCGGCGGCGAGGTGATACCGGCACTGGACGCGGCCGCCAAGGTGGCCGTGACGGTCGAGCCGGGCCCCGGGTCCAGCCAGCCGACGAGCACCCCGGTCGTCGTCGTCTCCCTGACCTGATGACCATGGTCGGCGCCTTCTTCGACGATCTGCTGGACCGCACCGTCGTGCTCGGCTACTCCCGCGTGGGTCTGGCTGTGCGGCAACAGTTCTGGCAGACGCCCGCGCTGCCGGCCGAGGCACTCGCCGGCCGCACCGTGCTGGTCACCGGGGCGAATTCCGGTATCGGCAAGGCCATCGCCACCGAACTCGCGGCGCTCGGGGCGACAGTGCTGATGACGGTGCGCGACCGGGCCCGCGGCGAGGCCGCCCGGCGCGACGTACTCGCCGTCGTACCGGGAGCCGAGGTGGCGGTGGAGGTGTGCGACGTGTCGCACCTGGCCGCCGTCCGGTCGTTCGCCGCGGACCTGCTCTCCCGGCGGCCACGGCTGGACGCCGTGATCCACAACGCCGGGGTGATGCCCGAGGAGCGGACGGAAAGCGCGGAAGGACACGAGCTTTCGCTGGCAACCCACGTCCTGGGCCCGGTGTTGCTGACGGAGCTCCTGCTGCCGGCGCTCACCGCGGCGCCCGACCCGCGGGTGGTCCTGATGTCCTCGGGCGGCATGTACACCCAGTCGCTTCCCGTCGACGACATCGAGTACCGGCACGGGCACTACCGCGGCGCCACGGCGTACGCGCGCAGTAAACGCGTCCAGGTCGCGTTGACGCCGCTGCTGGCGCGGCGCTGGCCCGAATTGATGGTGGCCGCCATGCATCCCGGTTGGGCCGACACCCCGGGCGTCGCGCAGTCACTGCCCGGGTTCCGCCGCCTGACGCGCCCGATCCTGCGGACGTCCGAGCAGGCCGCCGACACCGCGGTCTGGTTGACCGCCACCGAACCCGCCCCGGTCTCCGGACAGTTCTGGCACGACCGCCGCATCCGTCCCACGTACTACTTGCCCACCCGAGACGACGACGCCCGGGTGCGGCAGGTGTGGCAGTACTGCGCCGCTGCCACCGGTTTGTGAGGGCTTGTCGCGCAATCAGATTCGGGCGAGTTCGCGGCGGAGCCCGCGCGCCCCGTCGTCGAGCAGGTGCGCCACCGCGAGTTGCAGCACGGGCTCGAGCCACCGCAGCCACCCCTGGAACGCGAACCTGATCCGGTAGGTGACCTGGGTACCGTCGACGTGCGGCACCACCGTGATGGTGTCGCGCGCGATCAGGTACTGGTTGACGCCGCGCAGTTCGATCGACTGCCCCGGCGTCAGGCTGGTGACTTCGTACGTGATCTCGGACGTGCGACCGGCGAAGCGCGACGTGTTCGCGTAGCGAGTTCCCACGCCGCCGTCGCCGGCGATGCGTTCGGTGTGCACGGTGCCGGGGTCCCACTGCGTCGTGGTGGTGAAGTCCGCCAGGTACGCGAAGACGGCGTCCGCCGGCGCCGCCACCACCACCTGACGTTGCGCGTCGATCATCGGGCCGCCTTTCCCAGCTGGTGCCGCAGGCACTGTTCGAGATCCGGGCGCCGGAAGCGGTGCCCGGCGTCGATGAGCCGGCCGGGTACGACGCGTTGACTGGCCATGGCCAGCTCGCGCGCCCCCTGCCGGCCGAGCAGCAGCGCCGGTCCCAGGGCGGGCACCGGCAGCACGGCCGGGCGGTGCAGCACCCCGGCCAGGGTCCGCGTGTAGTCCGCGTTGCGGACCGGTTGCGGGGCAACGGCATTCACCGGACCGGACAGTCCGGCGTCGACGAGGGCGCGGTGGTACACATCGATCAGGTCGTCGATGTCGATCCACGACAGCCACTGCCGCCCGTTGCCGAGCGGTCCGCCGAGACCGGCGGCGAACAGCGGCCGCATCAGTTGCAGCGTGCCGCCGCGCGGCGTCTGCACGATCCCGGTGCGGACGTTCACGACGCGCAGTCCGGCCGCGGTTGCCGGCGCCGTCGCCGCTTCCCAGTCGGCGACGACGTCGGCCAGGAATCCGTCGCCCGGTTGTGCCGCTTCGTCCAGGCGTTCGTCGGCCCGGTCGTCGCCGTACCAGCCGACGGCCGACGCGCTGACGAAGACCGACGGCCCGGCCGTCGCCGCCGCGGCGCACTCGGCCAGCCGGCGGGTGGGCCCGATCCGGCTGTCGCGCACCGCCTTTTTGTGCGTGTCGGTGAACCGGCCGGCAATCGATGCACCTGCCAGGTGCACCACGGCGTCGATGCCGTCGAGCAGGTCGTCGGCGGGTGATTCGGGAGCCCAGCGACGCTCGGTGTCGTCACGCGGTTCTCGGCGCACCAGCCTGATGACGCGGTAACCTCCGGTCGACAGGAAGGCGGTCAGGGCGCTGCCGATCAAGCCTGATGCCCCGGTCACCGCCACCGAGCCGGGACGCTCGCCGTGCTCGCGCGCCCACCGGTGGGCGGCCAGGTCCTCGCTCAGCTGGCGATGGCGGTAGCGGAACGTCGGCTCGAGGAGGTGCCCGGGGACCGGCGCATCGACACGGTCGGTGACCCGGGTGCGCCCGTCGCCGACGGCGTCGAAGCAGTGTTCGTGCCGCCAGTGCCCGATCAACTGTGTTGGCAGCGAACGCAATCCGTCGCGGCTCAACTCGTCGACGAACCGTCCGGGCGGCGCATAGTCGGCGGGATTGTGCTGTGCGCTCCAGCGCAACCCGCCGGGCAGGCCGAGCACGGCGCGCCCGTCGGCCAGCGACGCCGCTTCGGCAACCACGCTCATGGGCTGCCACGGCGGCAGCATCCGGTGGATTGCCCCCGGCCGCGCGTGCCAGGCGAACACGTCGTCGCGTGGCGCGTCGACCACGCTGCTGTACTCGATTCCCATCAAACCTCCGAGTTGATTCGGTCTCAGTGGGATTCGGCGCCAACCGGCCGGCGGATGGGTCTGGTCAGTTGGCCGGCTTGTAGCTGAACGACACCTTGCCGTCGGCGACGTCGGTGACCGTCAGGGTGTAGGCCCGGTTCTGGCCGCCGACGACCGCGGTGCACCGCTGCGTCGCCCCGACCTTGCTGTCCACATCGCCGGCACAGGTGACGGTGTTCGGGCTCTGGCCCAGTTGCGAGGCAAGGGAACTCTCGGCCACGGACTTCTCCAGCACGGGCGTCAGGCCGTAATTCATTGCGAGGCCGGACACTTCGCTCACCAGCGCGGTGCGCCGGCTGGTGAACCCGTCGTCGGTGATGTCGCACAACGCCACCGCGCCTTGCTTGCCCTCCAGTCCCGACAGGCACGTCACCGAGTCCGGGGCCGCCTTGCGGGTGCGCGTCACCATGTCCGCCACGGCCGCCTCCAACTGCGTCTTGGAGACCGCCGGGGTCATCGAATAGCTGACCTTGCCGCCCTCGACCCCGGACACCGTGATGGTCGGCTGGATGCCGTAGGCCGGTGACATCGTGACGTCGCACCGCGTGCTCTGCCCGACCTTCGCGATGAGGCCGCGCTCGCAGATCACCGCCTGCGGCGGCTGGCTCGTGAAAGCGTCGTGGATCGCCCGCTCCAGCGACGCCTTGTCCACCATCGGCAACTGCGCCGACGGCTTGGCCTGAACGGCTTCGGGTTCGGGGCGCGTGAGACTGTAGACCAGCGCCGCGAGCCCCGTCAGCAGCAGCCCAGCGATGACGACAAGTGCCAGGATGCGCGCCCTCATACCCGCTATTGTGCCCGGGCTACATCAGGTCGTTTGCGGGCACGTCATTTCGGTGCTCGCGGTACCACGCCACGGTGCGCGCCAGACCGTCGTCGAGGGCCACCTGCGGCGACCAGCCCAGCGCCCGCATCTTCGAGATGTCGGGGCACCGGCGCGGCGTGCCGCCGGCCTGCAACTCGCCGGGCTTGATCTCCAGCTCGACGCCGACGGCCCGGCCGATGCGCTCCGCCAGCTCGCGGACGCTGAGTTCCTCGTCGCTGCCGATGTGGTAGACCTCGCGGTGACCGCCCTTTTCGTACATCGTCAAGATGCCCTGGACGATGTCGTCGACGTAGCAGAACGAACGCGTCTCACTGCCGTCACCCTGGATCGGGAAGGTCGGGTCACCGGCCTCCTGGCAGCCCAGCGCCCGCAGGATGAACTGGGGCTCGACGTGCTTCCACCCCATGTTGGGCCCGAACACGTTGTGCGGCCGGAAGACCTGCACCTGCCGGTAGTGGTCCTGCCCGTAGTTGAAGGCGATCAGCTCGCTGACGATCTTGCCGCCGCCGTACGAGTACCGGGGGTTGAGGCTGTCCGGCAGCATCAGCGGGATGGTCTCGGGCGTCGGGATGATCGCCGGCGTCTGGTAGACCTCGGCGGTCGAGGCGACGATGAGGTCCGGCACCCCCGCCGCGCGGCCGGCGTTGGTCACCGCGAGCGCGCCGCGCAGGCCGACGTCGAGCACCAGTTCCGGTTGCTTGTAGAAGTTCTCGGTGCCGTTGATGGCGGCGAGGTGCATGACCACCTCGGCACCGGCGAACGCCTTCTCGAGGGCGTCCTGATCGCGGACGTCACACGTGAAAAGCTCGACGTCCGAAGCGACTTCGGCGAATCGGCTGGCATCGCCGCGGACCATGGAGTCCACGACCGCGACCTGCCAGCCGTCCCGCACCAGCCGCTTGACCAGGTAGGCGCCGATGAATCCGCCACCACCGGTGACCACGACCTTCTCAGACACGCTCGACGACCTTTCCGCTGCGGCCCACGGCGAAGTAGCTGTCGCCCAGCTCGGTGGGCGGCAGGTGGCTGTAGTGGTTCCAGTAGTCGAAGACGAAGCCGTCGGGGCTGATGAACTCGCTGATGGTGCGCGGCGAGATGGTGCCCAGCGACGGGTGGTTGTTGCCGAGGACGACGACGTCCGCGCCACTCACCGCGTCACCGAACCGGTTGTACACCTTGTGGCCCGGGAAGGCTTCGGCCAGAACGTCATTCGGCGTCACCGGGTCGTACACGCCGATCTCGGCATCCGGGTGCGCGGCCTTCAGCTCATTGAACACCTTGATCGACATCGACCCACGCAGGTCGCTGGTCTCGGGCTGGCCCTTGAACGCCATGCCCAGCAGGTTGATCTTCAGCGGCCCTTCGGCGCCCAGCTTCCGGCGGGCGATCTCGCTGCTGATGAAGCGCACCGTCTCGGCGGGCTGGCGCTCGTTGACCAGGCGGCCGGCGGCGGTGATGTCCAGCGTGACGCCGCGTTCGCGGACGCTCTCCATCAGGATGTGCGGGTCCTTCTCCAGGCACGGCCCACCGACCAGACCCGGCAACGGGATATTGGTGCGGTTGTATCCGAGTTTGCCCGCCGAGATCACCTCGTAGGCGCTGACACCGAATGCGTCGCAAATGCGGGCGACTTCGTTGGCAAACGCGAACTGAACATCGCGGAAGGTGTTGCTCACCAATTTGATGATCTCGGCGGTCTCGATATCGGAGACCAGCACGATCGAGCTGGTGAGTTTCCGGAATACCGCGGCGGCCCGGTCGGCGACCGCCGGGTCGTCGGCACCGACGATCTGCGGCAGCTCGCGCAATTCCTGCAGCGCCTTGCCTTCCAGGGTGCGCTCGGGGCACATCGCGATGTCGAAGCTCTTGCCGCTGGCGGCCAGCATCGGCGCGACCACGTCGCGGGTGGTGCCGACCTTGACCGTCGACCGCAGGATGACGAGCGCGCCGTCCTGCATGTTTCCGGCGATGTCACGGGCCGCGGCCTCGATCATGTCGACGCGTGCGACACCGTCCGCCGACAGCGGGGTGCCGACGGTGATGATGTACGTATCGCACGAGAAGCTGTCGTCAAATGCGGTGACGGCCTTCAGTTTCCCGAATCGGGTGACGCCCTCGAGGGCGTCGGGCAGGCCGGTCTCGGTGAAATGCGGCAAACCCTGATTGGTCATATCGACCAATTCCTGACGGGTCTCGATTCCGATGACGGAGTTGCCGGCCTCGGCCAGCACGGTGGCCAGCGTCAGGCCCACATATCCCAGGCCGATGATTCCGACGTCGTATTTCTCTGGCAAATCCTCAATCCCTCCGGTCAGCCCTGTGGGAGACGGCTGATGTCATACCGCAGCGGTTGTCGCGCAAACAAGTTTCGACCTTACGGGTCGGCGGCGCATTTCGGGCCTAGGTACGCTCACAGTGTGCCGCTGCCCGCAGACCCACATCCCGCTTTCGCCACCTATGCGCATCCCGATCGCCTGGTGACCGCCGACTGGCTGTCAGGCAACATCGGACGCCCCGGTTTGGCCATCGTCGAATCCGACGAAGACGTCCTGCTGTACGACACCGGCCACATCCCCGGCGCCGTCAAGATCGACTGGCATACCGACCTCAATGACCCGCATGTCCGCGATTACATCGACGGCGCACAGTTCGCCGCGCTGATGGATCGCAAGGGCATCAGCCGCGACGACACCGTGGTGATCTACGGCGACAAGAGCAACTGGTGGGCGGCCTACGCGCTGTGGGTGTTCACGCTCTTCGGGCACCCGGACGTCCGCCTCCTCGACGGGGGCCGCGACCTGTGGATCACCAACGGCCGCGACACCACCCTGGACGTCCCGAGCAAGCAGACCACCGGGTACCCGGTGGTCGAGCGCAACGACGCTCCGATCCGCGCCTTCAAGGACGACGTCCTCGCGATCCTCGGCAAAGAGCCGCTGATCGACGTCCGCTCGCCGCAGGAGTACACCGGCGAGCGCACCCACATGCCCGACTACCCGGAGGAGGGTGCGCTGCGCGGCGGCCACATCCCCACCGCGCGGTCCATCCCGTGGGCAAAGGCCGTCGACGACAGCGGCCGGTTCCGCAGCCGCGCCGAACTCGACGAGCTGTACGGCTTCATCTCCCCCGACGACAAGGCCGTCGCCTACTGCCGCATCGGCGAGCGCTCCAGCCACACCTGGTTCGTGCTGACGCACCTGATCGGCCTGCCCGCCGTCCGCAACTACGACGGTTCCTGGACCGAGTGGGGCAACGCCGTGCGGGTGCCCGTCGCGGTCGGTGAGGAACCGGGGGACGCACCTTCGTGACCATGCCCGCGGCTCTGGCCGAGGTCGTGTCGGAGTTCTCCGAGATGCAGGGGCAGGACAAGCTGGCGCTGCTGCTGGAGTTCGCCAACGAGTTGCCGGCACTCCCGCCGTCGCTCGAGGAAGCCGCCATGGAGCCGGTGCCCGAGTGCCAGTCGCCGTTGTTCCTGCACGTCGACGCCGGCGACCCCGAGCATGTGCGGCTGTACTTCAGCGCACCGGCCGAGGCCCCGACGACGCGTGGTTTCGCGGCCATCCTCGCGGCGGGCCTGGACGGCCTGCCGGCGGCCGACATCCTGGCGGTGCCCGACGATTTCTACGCCGACCTCGGGCTGGCCAAGCTGATCAGCCCGCTGCGCCTGCGCGGCATGTCGGCGATGCTGACGCGCATCAAGCGCCGCCTGCGCGAAGCGGCATAGCCCGCCGGGTACGGCTCAGAAGAACGGCAGCTTGAACTTGCCGCTGTAGTGCAGCGCGTCCGGGTTGCGCTGGCCGATGATCTTGCCGGGCACGCCGCCGACGATGCCGAACGGCGGCACCTCTTTGTTGACGACGGTGTGTGCGGCCACCACAGCGCCGCGGCCGAGCAGGCACGGCAGGATCATGGCGCGCGTCGCGATCCACACGTGGTCGTCGATCACGATGGGGTCCGGGGGGTTGGGTGCCGGCACGAAGTTCGGGTGATTGATGTCGTGACCGCCGGCGATGATGTGCGTGTCGCTGGCGATGACGACGTCGTTGCCGATCGCGATGCCCGCGCGCGCGTCCAGCAGGCAGCGGAAGCCGATGGACACCCGGTCGCCGATCACCAGGTACGGAATGGACCAGACGCTGGTGCCGCGGTTGATCGCGGTGCCCTTGCCGATCTTCGCCCCGAACAGCCGGAGGTAGCCCAGCCGGATGAAGTGGAACGGGATGTGGGTGACGATCGAGCTGTAGAACAGCGCGGCGTAGGTGTCCCGGATTCGGTGCCACAGCGTCTCGCCCGGCAGCTCGTGCTTGAGGATGTTGCCGTCCTCGTCGGTCACCCACTGCATCTTCGGTGGGATGCGGACGTTCGGGTTGACCGCCCGCTTGCGCGCGATCAATTCGGGGTCTGAGGCCTGCGGCTCGACGAACAACGGTGTCCCCTTACTCGTGGCTCCCCGGCGGGTCCGGTGCGGCACCAGTATCACCCAAGCAGATGTTCGGTGAGAAAGCGCGGGTCAAGTGGGTCGATTGGGCAATCTCTAAGGAAACGTCCCGGCGCCCGCGTATCCCGAAGTGGGGATCCGCCGGTTAGGCCTTACACTGCACGCGATACATTCTTAAAGACATTTCTTAGAGAACCGCCGTCAGGAGGCACTGTGGCCAACCACGCCAGTTCCAAGATCTCCAAGGTGCTAGTCGCCAACCGTGGAGAGATTGCCGTCCGGGTCATCCGGGCTGCCAAGGACGCCGGACTGGCCAGCGTCGCCGTTTACGCCGAGCCGGACGCCGACGCGCCGCACGTGCGGCTGGCCGACGAGGCCTTCGCCCTGGGTGGCCAGACCTCGGCCGAGTCCTACCTCGTCTTCGACAAGATCCTCGACGCCGCCGCCAAGTCCGGCGCCAACGCCATCCACCCGGGCTACGGCTTCCTGTCCGAGAACGCCGACTTCGCCCAGGCCGTCCTCGACGCCGGGCTGATCTGGATCGGGCCGAGCCCGCAGTCCATCCGCGACCTCGGTGACAAGGTCACCGCGCGCCACATCGCCGCCAAGGCCAACGCGCCGCTGGTGCCGGGTACCCCGGACCCGGTCAAGGACGCCGACGAAATCCTGGCCTTCGCCAAGGAGCACGGCCTGCCGATCGCCATCAAGGCCGCCTTCGGTGGTGGCGGCCGCGGCATGAAGGTCGCCCGCACCCTCGAGGAGATCCCCGAGCTGTTCGACTCGGCCACCCGTGAGGCCGTCGCCGCCTTCGGCCGTGGTGAGTGCTTCGTCGAGCGCTACCTGGACAAGCCGCGCCACGTCGAGGCCCAGGTCATCGCCGACACCCACGGCAACGTCGTCGTCGCCGGTACCCGCGACTGCTCGCTGCAGCGCCGCTTCCAGAAGCTCGTCGAGGAGGCCCCCGCGCCGTTCCTGTCCGACGCGCAGCGCAAGGAAATCCACGAGTCGGCCAAGCGCATCTGCAAGGAAGCCGGCTACTACGGTGCGGGCACCGTCGAGTACCTGGTCGGCCAGGACGGCCTGATCTCGTTCCTCGAGGTCAACACCCGTCTGCAGGTGGAACACCCGGTCACCGAGGAGACCTCGGGCATCGACCTGGTGCTGCAGCAGTTCAAGATCGCCAACGGCGAGGCCCTGGACATCACCGAGGACCCGGCCCCGCGCGGCCACTCGTTCGAGTTCCGCATCAACGGCGAGGACGCCGGTCGCGGCTTCCTGCCGGCCCCCGGCCCGGTCACCAAGTTCGAGGCGCCGACCGGCCCCGGCGTCCGCATGGACTCGGGTGTGGAGTCCGGCTCGGTCATCGGCGGTCAGTTCGACTCGATGCTGGCCAAGCTGATCGTCACCGGCGCCACCCGCGAAGAGGCCCTGGCCCGCTCGCGTCGTGCGCTGGCGGAGTTCAACGTCGAGGGTCTGGCCACGGTCATCCCGTTCCACCGCGCCGTGGTCTCCGACCCGGCCTTCATCGGTGACGGCGACAAGTTCGACGTGCACACCCGCTGGATCGAGACCGAGTGGAACAACACGGTCGAGCCGTTCACCGGTGGCGAGGCGCTGGACGACGAAGACGCCGCGCCGCGTCAGAAGGTCGTCGTCGAGGTCGGTGGCCGTCGCGTCGAGGTGTCGCTGCCCGGCGATCTGGCCATCGGTGGTGGCGGTGGTGGCGCGGCCACCGGCGTCATCAAGAAGAAGCCGAAGCCGCGTAAGCGTGGCGCCGCCGGCGGCAAGGCCGCCTCGGGCGACTCGGTCACCGCGCCGATGCAGGGCACCGTCGTGAAGGTCGCCGTCGAGGAGGGCCAGCAGGTCTCCGCGGGTGATCTGATCGTGGTGCTGGAGGCCATGAAGATGGAGAACCCGGTGACCGCGCACAAGGACGGCACCGTGACCGGCCTGTCGGTCGAGGCCGGCGCCGCCATCACGCAGGGCACCGTCATCGCCGAGCTGAAGGACTAGTTTCCAGTCCGCTGGTTTTACGACTCAGGGCTGCGATCCACCGCGGATCGCAGCCCTGAGTTGCATTTGAGGAGCGTCATGGAACCCATCGAAATCAACGCCGGAGCCTGGTACCTGCGCGCCCTGCGTGCCGACGACCGCATGGATGACCGGCCGTCACTCGCGGACTTGGGTGAGCACTCCCCCGATCACGTCGAAACCCGTACGGCGCAATGGGAATCCGACACGCTGTACTCGTGGGCGGTCTGCGAGCCGACGACCGGCGAGCTGCTGGCCGAGATCACCTTGGACCCCGCCACGCGGGAGATTTCCGTACGCACCCGCGAGGGGTTCGACGACGCCGCCGCGACGGGCGTCGAATCCGTGCGCCGCTTCGCGGCCGCGATGCTGGGCTGACACGTCACGGTCAGAACAGCAGCACCGGCAGGCTCATCGTCAACACGATGGCCATCAGCAGCAACAGGAACCACCCGGCGCCCTGCCAGGCCCACCAGACCTTGTCGCCGCGCCACGCCCGGTAGGTGCGCACGAAGGCCCACACCCCGCTGCCGAACAGGAACAGCGGGCCTGCCAGCGCCAGGACGGTGCGGTACGGCATGCTGCACGCGGCGGTGTCGTAACCGTGGCAGTGCCGGACCCAGACGGCCGCCAGCACCATGAATCCGACGCCGACGCTCCCCATCACCAGACCGAATCGCGCGGCCTGATGCACGCTGGGATCGTCGTCGCGGAAGCGATCGGTTGTCGGGCTGAGCATCACTATCACCGCCAACCCCAGTATGCGCCTGGTGGCCTCAGGGCGCCAGTGGGCCCTCGGCGATCCGCTTGATCGCGGCAAGACGCCGATCCCATTGCCTGCCAAGGGTTTCCAGCTCACTGCCCAGGGCGCTGAGCTTGGCGCCCAGCGCCCGGTAGCGAATCTCCCGCCCCACTTTGACGGGCTCGACCAGCCCCGCATCGGCCAGCACCGACAGGTGCTTGGCGATGGCCTGCCGACTCACGGGCAACCGGCCGGCCAGCGCGCTCGCCGACAGGTCGTCGGCGCCCAGCTCGGTCAGGATGCGCCACCGGGTCTCGTCGGCGAGCACCGCCAGCACCGCCGGCATGTGGGTGTCGGTCACACCGCCGCCTGCAGGTACGCCACCAGGTCGTCGAGTTCGGCGGTCCAGCCGCCGCTGTTCTCGGAGTGCGCGGTCTGCGGATCGGCCAGGTTCTCGAAACCCGTCTCGCGCAGATCGAGCCGGGTGCCGCCGTCGATCTCGGTGAGGTCGAAGCGGACGACCGTGGAGTTTTCCGGGGTCGGGTCGGCGTCGGCTTCGCGGTGCGCCCACCGATAGACCAGCGTGTGCGGCGCCTCGGCACTCTCGACGACGACCCGGAACTTGCCGTGGGCGTTCCAGCCGAAGAACCCGGTGCCGCCGGGGATCGGCTCGAGTTCGGCTGCGTCACCGAACCATTGCGCGATGAGCTCGGCTTTCGTCAGAGCATCCCAGACCCGCTGGATCGGCGCGTTGATGTCGATGCTGCGGGTGATGTCCAGCGTGTCCATGATTCCCCTTCGAGCGACGTGATGTGCAACTCCAGAGTTGCACACGCCAGCCCGTACTGCAACCCTCAGATTGCACTTGCGGTCGCGCGCCGCTCTCGCACCAGCATCAGGCCGATGGTGCCGAACACCAGGTTGGCCGCGATCTCCAGAATCGCGGTGACCCACGAGAACGCCGTCACGCGCGCCCACGGCGGCGCATTGATGAAGCTGTCGCTGAAGAATCCCCACTTCGGAAGCAGATGTGCCGCAGTGAATCCCACCGCGCCGGCATAGCCGATACCGACCGCCGCGAGCGGTGCCCACCGGTTCCGCTTGAACACCAACGTGATCGTGACCGCCGCGAGAATCAGCTGCAGCGTGCCGCCCACCATCACCGCCGGTGGGACGACGTTCATCCCCCGCCGCATGTGATCAGCGCCGTGCAGCAGCAGCGCGACAGCCAAAAAGCCTGCGGCCCAATCGAAGTTACGTTGCCAATTCCTGGATTCACCAGTCATTCGGATCACCTCTACTACGCACGGTAGTAAACAGGTGCCGTTCTGTAAAGACCTGTCAGGGGTTGGCCCTACGATGCCTGGCGTGCGGATGAAACTCTTGGGCGCGGCCGGGCTGTTCTCGGGCGGCGCGGCGTATCTGCACGGCTGGACCTGGGAACCGGCGCTGGGCGTGGCCGTCGGCGTGCCGCTGCTCCTCGCCGCCGTTCCGCACGTCATCACCGGGATGCGCACCCCGAGCCGCCACGAAGATCCCGTGCACGACATGTCCGGCACCGAATTCGAGGACTACGTCGCCCGGATCGCCCGGTCCTGCGGCGTCCCCGTCATCATGACCGAGCTGTCGGGAGACTGGGGCGTCGACCTCATCGTCGGGACGCGGCCCAATCGCCTTGCCATCCAATGCAAGCGGCTGTCCCGGCCCGTCGGCCCCGGCGCCGTCCAGGAGGTCGTCGCCGGCGCACCCATGCAGGACTGCGCGCACACCATGGTGGTCACCAACAACGACTTCACCCCGGCCGCACGGAAATTGGCCGAGTTGCACGACTGCACTCTCGTCAGCGGCAGCGAGCTGACCCGGCTGCGCGGACTGATCCGGCAGCAGGTCCTAGAGCGCCGCTAGCACGTCCCGCACCGCCTGAACCGCTTCATCGATCTCGGTCCGCGACACCGTCAGCGCCGGCCGGAACCGCACGGAGTCGGTGCCGCTGGCCAGCAGGATGACATGGTGCTGCCACAGCCGCCTGATCACCTCGTCGCGCTGCGCAGCCGACGGCATGCTGAACGCACACATCAACCCACGCCCGCGCGGATTGAGTACCAGCGCCGGGAATTCGCTTGCCAGGCAGCGCAATTGCCCCACCAGGTACCAGCCCATGCGCACGGCGTTGTCGATCAGCCCATCGGCCTCGATGACCTCGAGGATGCGGCGGGCCCGCACCATGTCGGTCAGGTTGCCGCCCCAGGTGGAGTTGATCCGTGAACTGACGCGGAAGACGTTGTCGGGGACGTCATCGACGCGACCACCGGCCATCACACCACACACCTGGGCCTTCTTCCCGAACGCCACGACGTCGGGTGTGACGCCCAATTGCTGGTAGGCCCAAGGGGTTCCGGTCATCCCGACGCCCGTCTGCACCTCGTCGAAGATCAGCAGCGCGTCGTACTCGACGCACAACTCCCGCATCGCCGCGAAGAACTCGGGACGCATGTGCCGGTCGCCACCCTCACCCTGGATCGGCTCGGCGATGAAGCAGGCGATGTCGTGCGGGTACGCCTCGAAGGCCGCCCTGGCCTGGCGCAGCGATTCACGTTCCAGCGCAACGATATCCGCGTCCGGCGTCACCACCGGGGCATCGATACGCGGCCAGTCGAACTTCGGGAAACGGGCGACCTTGTTGGGGTCGGTGTTGGTCAGCGACATGGTGTAGCCACTGCGGCCATGGAACGCGCCGCGCAGATGTAGTACCCGGGTGCCCAGCGCCGGGTCGATGCCGCGCGACTCGTTGAGGCGGCTCTTCCAGTCGAACGCCACCTTCAGCGCGTTCTCCACGGCCAGCGCCCCACCGTCGACGAAGAACAGGTGCGGCAGCGCCGGGTCGCCGAGCACCCGCGCGAACGTCTGCACGAAGCGCGCCATCGGCACGCTGTACACGTCGGAGTTGCTCGGCTTGTTCACCGCCGCCTGCGCCAGTTCGGCGCGGAAGGCCGCATCGGTGAGCGCCGGATGGTTCATCCCCAGCGCCGACGACGCGAAGAACGTGAACATGTCGAGGTACCGGGTGCCGTCACGGGCGTCGACGAGATACGAGCCACCCGACCGGTCCAGATCGAGCACGAGATCCAGGCCGTCGGTCAGGATGCTGCGCCCCAGCACGTCGCGCACGTCGCGGGCGCTGCTCGCCGACAGCCCGTCACCAGAAGTCAGAACAGCGGTCATGGCGCCATTCTAACGCAATATTTACAGCTTGCCCGCCATCCGACAGGAACTATTCCGGTAGTGACACCTGATCATCGTAAAAAGTCTGTAAGATGATGGTGCTTCGCGTGCGAACGTTGGCGACCGTGCGGATCCGCTGCAGCAGGCCCTCCAGCGCCCGCGCCGAGGCGACCCGCACCAGCAGGACGTAACTCTCCTCGCCGGCCACCGAATGGCAGGACTCGATTTCGGGGAAGGGTTGCAGCCGCGCCGGGGCATCATCAGGTTGGGAAGGATCGAGTGGGGTGATCGCAACGAACGCCGACAGCATGTGGCCGACGGCCTCGGGGTTGATCCGCGCCGTGTATCCGGTGATCACTCCGCGGGATTCGAGCCTGCGCACGCGCGACTGCACCGCCGACACCGACAGTCCCGCCGCCGTCGCGAGGTGTGCCAGCGTCGCGCGGCCGTCGGCCATCAGCTCCCGCACCAGGATTCGGTCGACATCGTCTAGCTGCTCGGCTTCGGCCATGGCCGGAGACTACCCGCAGGTCGTGCCATGACGGTCCAGACCTGGGAGCTGCGCGCCGCGTTCGCCGCCGCACTGTCGCGCATGTACGGCACCGAGGTTCCGGCGTACACCACGCTGGTCGAGGTCAGCACGGCCGTGAACCGCGACTGCGCCACCGACGGCCGGCTCGGTTCCCTCGAGCGCGTCACCGCCGAACGCCACGGCGCGATCCGCGTTGGCAGCCCCGCCGAACTCGCCGATGCCGCAGCCCTTTTCGCAGCCTTCGGCATGTACCCCGTCGGCTTCTACGACCTGCGCGAGGCCGCCTCACCGGTGCCCGTGGTCTCCACCGCGTTCCGTCCCATCGACGCAGAAGAGCTGGACCGCAACCCGTTTCGGGTGTTCACCTCGATGCTGGCCACCGAGGACGCCCGCTTCTTCTCCCCCGATCTGCGCGCCCGGGTGCAGCGGTTCCTCGGGCAACGCCGGCTGTTCGACCCGGCGCTGATCGCCCAGGCCCGCCGGATCGCCGCCGACGGCTGCCCGGACCATGATGCCGACGATTTCGTCCGCCGCTGTACTGCCGCTTTCGCGTTGTCCCGCACGCCGATCGACAAGGCCTGGTACGACGAACTCAGTGAGGTCTCGGCCGTCGCCGCGGACATCGCCGGCGTGGCCACGACGCACATCAACCACCTGACGCCGCGCGTACTCGACATCGACGAGCTGTACCGGCGCATGACGGCCCGCGGCATCACCATGATCGACGCGATCCAAGGCCCGCCCCGCACGGACGGACCGCAGGTCCTGTTGCGGCAGACCTCGTTTCGGGCCCTGGCCGAGCCACGCACGTTCCGCAACCCCGACGGCACGGTGTTCGACGGGAGTCTGCGGGTGCGCTTCGGTGAGGTCGAGGCCCGCGGAGTGGCGCTGACCCGCGCCGGCCGGGAGCGCTACGACGCCGCGATGGCCGACCAGGAGTACTGGGACAGGTACTTTCCCGCCACCGACGCCGAGATGGCGACACAGGGCCTGGCCTACTACCGCGGCGGCGACCCCACGAAACCCGTTGTCTACGAGGACTTCCTGCCGGCCTCCGCGGCCGGTATCTTCCGGTCGAACCTGGACCGGGATGCGCAGCCGGCAGCCGCCGACGACCACTCCGACTACAGCCTCGACTGGATGGCCGGTGCCATCGGCCATCACATCCATGACCCGTACGACCTCTACGAGAAAGCGGCATCATGACTCCCCTTCAACCGCAAGTGCAGAATCTCCTCCCGACTGCCGATCAACTCCGCGACCGCGTGCGTACCGCGCTGCAGGCCGTCGGTGCCCACGTCACACTGGGTGAGCCCGGCGACCACGGCTTGCACGCCAGCACGCCCATCACCGGCGAAGTGCTCTTCACCATTCCGGAGAGCACCTCCGCCGATACGGATGCGGCGATCGCCGAAGCGGCGCAGGCCTTTTCCACGTGGCGCACCACCCCGGCGCCGGTGCGCGGCGCGCTCGTGGCCCGGCTGGGTGAGCTGCTCGTCGAGCACAAGGCCGATCTGGGCACGCTGGTGACCATCGAGGCCGGCAAGATCACCTCCGAGGCCCTCGGCGAAGTGCAGGAGATGATCGACGTCTGCCAGTTCGCGGTCGGTCTCTCGCGCCAGCTGTACGGGCGCACCATCGCCTCGGAGCGGCCCGGCCACCGGCTCATGGAGAACTGGCATCCGCTGGGGGTCGTCGGCGTCATCACGGCGTTCAATTTCCCCGTCGCGGTCTGGGCCTGGAACGCCGCCATCGCGCTGGTGTGCGGCGACACCGTGGTGTGGAAGCCCTCCGAGCTCACCCCACTGACCGCCGTCGCCTGCCAGGCGCTGCTCGAGCGCGCCGCGGCCGACGTCGGCGCACCCGCGCATGTCGGCCGGTTGGTGCTGGGCGGCCGTGACATCGGCGAACAGCTGGTGGACGACCCCCGTGTCGCGCTGCTGAGTGCGACGGGATCAGTGCGGATGGGTCAGGAGATCGGCCCGCGGGTGGCCCAGCGGTTCGGCAAGGTGCTGCTGGAACTCGGCGGCAACAACGCGACCATCGTCACGCCGTCGGCCGATCTCGATCTCGCGGTGCGCGGCATCGTGTTCGCCGCCGCCGGCACCGCAGGCCAGCGGTGCACCACGCTGCGCCGCGTCATCGCGCACCACAGCGTGGTGGAGACGTTGGTGCAGCGCATTGTCACCGCGTATCAGAGCCTGCCCGTCGGTGACCCGTCTGCCGAGGGAACGCTGATCGGGCCACTGATCCACGAGCGGTCGTACCGCGACATGGTGGGCGCGCTGGAACAGGCGCAGGCCGAAGGCGGCGAGGTCACCGGTGGCGAACGCGTCCAGCTGCACCCCAGCTCCTACTACGTCACGCCTGCGGTGGTCCGGATGCCCGGGCAGACGGCCATCGTGCACCAGGAGACGTTCGCGCCGATCCTGTACGTGCTGGCGTACGACACCCTCGACGAGGCCATCGCTCTCAACAATGCTGTTCCCCAAGGCCTTTCGTCGGCCATCTTCACCACCGACATCCGGGAGGCCGAACGCTTCATGGCCGCCGACGGGTCGGACTGCGGCATCGCCAACGTCAACATCGGCACCTCCGGCGCGGAGATCGGCGGCGCGTTCGGTGGCGAGAAGCAGACCGGCGGCGGCCGCGAATCCGGTTCCGATTCCTGGAAGGCCTACATGCGCCGGGCCACCAACACCGTCAACTACTCCTCGGAACTGCCGCTGGCTCAAGGCGTGCAGTTCGGCTGAGGTAGACATGAGCCCGTGAAGATCGAAGGTGCGGTGGCCGTCGTCACCGGAGCGGGCTCGGGCATCGGCAGGTCCATCGCGACGGCGCTGGCGGCCGCGGGCGCATCGGTCGTGGCCGGCGACATCAATGCCGAGGCCGCCGCCGAGACGGCCGCGGGCTACGGCGGTGTCGGCATCGGCGCTGACGCGTCGTCGGTCGACGGCATCGCGACACTGCTCGACGCCGCACGCGATGCGTACGGGCCCGTCGACATCTACGTCGCCAACGCCGGCATCACCGGCGAACCAGGACTGGGCGACGACGAAGCCGCCTGGGACCGCATCATCGACATCAACCTGCGCGCGCACATCCGCGCCGCGAAATCCGTTGTGCCGGAATGGGTCGAGCGCGGCGGCGGGCATTTCGTCGCTGTCGCCTCCGCCGCCGGCCTGCTCACCCAGCTCGGCGCGGCCGGGTACAGCGTCACCAAGCACGCCGCCGTCGGGTTCGCGGAGTGGCTGACCATCACGTACGGCGACCAGGGCATCGGCGTCAGCTGCGTCTGCCCGATGGGTGTCGACACGCCCCTGCTGCGCGGCATGACGGACTCCCCCGATTCCGCGATCCGGGTGGCCGGCAATGCCGTGACCCACGCGGGCAACGTCGTCGGGCCCGATCACGTCGCCGCCCTGGTGGTCAAGGCCATCGAGGACGGCACGTTCCTGGTCCTTCCGCACCCCGAGGTGCTGGAGATGTACCGCCACAAGGGCGCCGACTACGACCGCTGGATCGCCGGCATGCGGCGCTACCAGCGGACCCTCTGACCTGCGATTTGTGCACGATTTTCCGCGCTGACCGCGGATTTTCGTGCACAAATCCCTCAGGCATGTCAGACCCGCCGGGCAGTATGGACACGTGAATCCACTCGACAGGTTCAGTGACCTGACCCGGGAGTGGTTCGCGGCTGCCTTCAGCACGCCCACCCCGGCCCAGGAGCAGGCCTGGCAGGCCATCGCCGACGGCCACAACACGCTGGTCATCGCCCCGACCGGGTCCGGCAAGACGTTGGCGGCGTTCCTCTGGGCCATCGACCAGCTGGCGCAGGAGCCCACCAACACCAACGGCGCCAAGGGCACAAAAGTCCTCTACGTCTCGCCGCTGAAGGCGCTCGCGGTCGACGTCGAGCGCAACCTGTCCACGCCGCTCACCGGCATCACGCGGGTCGCCGGGCGCGTGGGCGCACCTGCGCCCAGCATCACCGTCGGGGTGCGGTCGGGTGACACCTCGCCGGCGCAGCGGCGCCAGCTGATCGCGACGCCGCCGGACATCCTGATCACCACGCCCGAGTCGCTGTTCCTCATGCTGACGTCGGCAGCCCGCGAGACGCTGGCGACGGTGCGGACCGTCATCGTCGACGAGGTACACGCCGTCGCCGCCACCAAGCGCGGCGCGCACCTGGCCCTGTCGCTGGAACGTCTCGACGAGCTGCTCGACAAGCCCGCTCAGCGGATCGGCCTGTCCGCGACCGTCAAGCCACCCGAGGAGGTCGCCCGGTTCCTGTCGGGAGCGGCCCCCACCAGCATCGTCAAACCGCCGGCCGCCAAGACCTTCGACCTGAGCGTCGAAGTACCGGTGCCGGACATGGCCAACCTCGACGGCGGCACCATCTGGCCCGATGTCGAGGAACGCATCGTCGACCTGATCGAGTCACACAATTCGTCGCTGGTGTTTGCCAACTCCCGGCGCCTGGCCGAACGGCTCACCGCGCGGCTCAACGAGATTCACGCCGCCCGCTCGGGCATCGAACTGCCCAATGAACGCAATCCGCAGGTCGGTGGCGGCGCGCCCGCCAACCTCATGGGCAGCGGGCAGACCTTCGGCGCGCCGAGCCTGCTGGCCAAGGCCCACCACGGCTCGGTCAGCAAGGAGGCCCGGGCGCAGGTCGAAGAGGATCTCAAGAGCGGCCGGCTCAAAGCCGTCGTCGCCACGTCCAGCCTGGAACTCGGTATCGACATGGGCGCCGTCGACCTGGTCATCCAGGTCGAGGCGCCACCTTCGGTGGCCAGTGGTCTGCAGCGCATCGGCCGCGCCGGCCACCAGGTCGGTGAAATCTCCGAGGGTGTGCTGCTGCCCAAGCACCGCACCGACCTGATCGACTGCGCCGTCACCGTGCAGCGGATGCGCGCGGGCGAGATCGAGACCCTGCAGGTGCCCACCAATCCCCTCGACGTGCTGGCCCAGCACACCGTCGCGGCGGCGGCTCTTGAGCCCCTCGATGCCGACCGCTGGTTCGAGGCCGTCCGCCGCAGTGCACCGTTCGCCGCCCTGCCGCGCACCGCCTTCGAAGCGACGCTCGACCTGCTGGCCGGCAAGTACCCGTCCACCGAGTTCGCCGAGCTGCGGCCGCGTCTGGTCTACGACCGCGACACCGGCACCCTGACCGCCCGGCCGGGCGCGCAACGGCTGGCGGTCACGTCCGGCGGGGCGATCCCGGACCGCGGCATGTTCACCGTCTACCTGGCCACGGGTGACGAAAAGCCCTCGCGGGTAGGTGAACTCGATGAGGAGATGGTCTACGAGTCGCGGCCCGGCGACGTCATCTCCCTGGGCGCCACCAGCTGGCGGATCACCGAGATCACCCATGACCGGGTGCTGGTGCTGCCCGCGCCGGGCCAGCCCGCGCGGTTGCCGTTCTGGCGCGGCGACGCCGTCGGCCGTCCCGCCGAGCTGGGTGCGGCGATCGGCGCCTTCACCGGGAAGCTCGCCGGACTGCCTCGCACCGAGTTCGACGACTACTGCAGCACAATGGGTTTCAACGGCTACGCCACCGACAACTTGTGGCAGCTGCTCGACGAGCAGCGGCAGGCCACCGGTACGGTGCCCACCGACACCACGTTCGTGGTGGAACGGTTCCGCGACGAGCTCGGCGACTGGCGGATCGTCCTGCACTCCCCCTACGGGCTGCGGGTGCACGGGCCGCTGGCGCTGGCGGTCGGCCGACGCATCATGGAGCGGTACGGCATCGACGAGAAGCCCACCGCATCCGACGACGGCATCGTGCTGCGGCTGCCCGATACCGGGGAAAACCCGCCCGGCGCAGACATTTTCGTCTTCGAGGCCGACGAGATCGAGCCCATCGTCACCGCTGAGGTCGGCGGGTCGGCACTGTTCGCGTCGCGTTTCCGTGAATGCGCGGCACGGGCGCTGCTGCTGCCGCGGCGCCATCCCGGCAAGCGGTCGCCGCTGTGGCATCAGCGGCAGCGCGCCGCGCAGCTGCTCGACATCGCCCGCAAGTACCCGGATTTCCCGATCGTGCTGGAGACGGTGCGCGAGTGTCTGCAGGACGTGTACGACGTCCCGATGCTCATCGAGTTGATGCGCCGCGTCGCGCAACGCCGGATCCGGGTGCTCGACGTGCAGACCGCCACGCCGTCGCCGTTCGCCGCGTCGCTGCTGTTCGGTTACGTCGGTGCGTTCATGTACGAGGGCGACAGTCCACTCGCCGAACGGCGGGCTGCCGCACTGTCGTTGGACGCCACCCTCCTGGCCGAGCTCCTGGGCCGCGTCGAACTGCGCGAACTGCTCGACCCGGACGTGGTGGCGTCGACCATCCGCCAGCTGCAGCATCTGACCGAAGACCGGGCCGCCCGCGACGCCGAGTGCATCGCCGACCTCCTGCGACTGCTCGGTCCGCTCACCACCGAGGAACTCCGGCAGCGTTGCACCGCAAGCGATGTCGAGGCCTGGTGCGCCACCCTGCAAGCTGCCAAACGCGCCGTATCGGTGACCTTCGCCGGCCAGAGCTGGTGGGCCGCCGTCGAAGACATGGGCCTGTTGCGCGACGGCCTCGGTGTCGCGGTGCCGGTCGGCGTGCCGGCCAGTTTCACCGCCACCGTGACCGACCCGCTGGGTGAACTGCTCGGCCGCTACGCCAGGACCAACGGGCCGTTCACGACGACGCAGGCCGCCGCCCGGTTCGGTCTCGGTCACCGGGTGACCGCTGATGCCCTGAGTCGGATGGTGCTGGACGGCAAGCTCATTCGCGGTGAGTTCACCGATCTGCCGGACAGCGTCGACCAGCAGTGGTGTGACGCCACGGTGCTGAAGATTCTGCGGCGCCGGTCGCTGGCCGCGCTGCGGGCCCAGATCGAACCCGTGAGCACCGCCGCGTACGCCCGGTTTCTGCCGGCCTGGCAGCAGTTCGGTGATGCCCGCGGCATCGACGGCCTGGCGTCGGTCATCGAACAGCTTGCGGGCGTGCCGATTCCGGCGTCCGCGGTCGAGCCGCTGGTGTTCGGCCAGCGGGTGACGGACTATCAGCCGGCGGTGCTCGACGAACTGCTGGCCTCCGGTGAGGTCACCTGGTCGGGCGCCGGCCAGATCGGCGCCAACGACGGCTGGGTCGTCTTCCATCGAGCCGACACCGCGCCGCTGTCACTGGCGCCGGGCACCGAGATCGAGTTCACCGACGCGCACCGCGAGCTGCTGGACACGCTGAGTAATGGCGGCGCCTACTTCTTCCGGCAGCTGGCCGCAGAGGACAGCACCGATGCGAAACAGGCGCTGTGGGAACTGATCTGGGCCGGCTGGGTCACCGGCGACACCTTCGCGCCGGTACGGGCGCTCCTCGGCAACGCGGGACGCAAACCCGGTGGATCGCACCGGCAGCGGCAGCAGCGTCCGCCCCGGCTCAGCCGGTACAGCGTCGCCCGGCCGCAGGCCCGCACCGTCGATCCCACTGTCGCCGGCCGGTGGTCGGCCCTGCCACCCGCTGAGCCGGAATCCACGACACGGGCACACTTTCAGGCCGAGCTGCTCCTCAACCGCTATGGCGTCGTCACGCGTGGCGCGGCCGACGGTCTGCCCGGCGGCTTCGCCACCCTCTACAAAGTGCTGACCGCTTTCGAGGAGGCCGGACGCTGCCAGCGCGGGTATTTCATCGAATCCCTCGGTGGCGCACAGTTCGCGGTGGCCTCGACGGTGGACCGGCTGCGCAACTATCTCGACAACGTCGACCAGAGCAGCCCCGACTACACCGCCATCGTGCTCGCCGCCACGGACCCGGGAAATCCCTACGGCGTCGCGCTCCCCTGGCCCGAGGCAGCCGGCCACCGGCCGGGCCGCAAGGCGGGTGCGCTGGTCGCATTGGTCGACGGCGAGTTGGTGTGGTTCCTGGAGCGCGGCGGAAAATCGTTGTTGTCGTTCGGCGCCACCCCGGAACAACAACGCGCGGCGGCCGGTGCGCTGGCGGAGCTGGTGAGCACCGGTCGGCTGCAGTCGCTATTGATCGAGAAGGTCAACGGGGAGCCGGTATTGGCCCCTACCCCCGACGCGGCGCAGGCCGAGGTCCACGCCGCGCTTGCCGACGCCGGTTTCTCCCGAACGCCGCGAGGGCTGCGGCTGCGCTAGGCCTCCGGCAAGACGTTCGGCAGTATCGACCGCATGGAAAGTGGGTTGTCAGACGCCGCCATCGCCGCGATGACGCCGGCGCAGCGGCACGACCTGATCATGCGCTTGCAGCGTCCACTGGATGAAGTGTTCCCGCCCGCGCTGGCGAGGAGGATGCGGCGCATCCGGCTGACGGTGATGACCGGCAGCTGCATCGTGCTGATCCCGTGGGTCGTCTATCTCGGATTCACGCTTCCGGACAACTACACGGCGCACAACTGGCCGGCGACCTGGATCGGTTTCGACGGTCTCCTCGTCGCGTTCATGGCCACGACCGCGGTGCTGGGCTGGTTGCGTCGTCAACTCGTGCTGCTCACCGCGTTCACGACGGGGGTGCTGTTGGTCTGTGATGCCTGGTTCGACGTCATGACGTCCGATTTCGGCCACGACTCGACGGTGCCGTTGCTCACCGCGGTGTTGATCGAGCTGCCACTGGCGGTGCTCATGATGACCGGCGCCATCCGGATTCTGCGTCTGACCGCGACGCGGCTGTGGTTCCTCGAACCCGGCGCACCGCTGTGGCGGCTGCCGCTGCTGCCCTAGCTGGTCGAGGGTGCGGGTGGTGGTTCGAAGGGTTGGTACCACCACCATTGGGCGCGCTCCCCGGTCGGACCGGGGCAGGGCGGCACATCAGCGCGGGCCGTGGTGGGTGGCCGGGCCAGGGATCCGCCGTCGAGTGGGCGACCCGCGGCGTCGGTGACGACGAGTCGGTCGGCCGGCCCGGTGATCGTGATGACCCGCTGGTGGTGCAGCCGGTGATGGTACGGGCACACCAGCACCAGGTTGTGCAGCTCGGTTTCCCCGCCGTTCTCCCAGTGAATGATGTGATGGGCGTGCAAACCCCGGGTGGCCCCGCACCCGGGGACCCGGCAGCACGGGTCCCGGTGCTCCAGCGCGCGGCGCAACCGGCGACTGATGGTGCGGGTGCTGCGCCCGGCCCCGAACAGCTGCCCGTGCTTTTCGAGCCACACCTCGCACGTCGCATCGCACAACAGCAGTTGGCGTTCCTCCTCGGTGAGCACCGACCCCAGATGCAAGGCGGCCGTGCGCTGTTCGAGGTCCATATGCACGACGACGGTGGTGCGCTGCCCATGCGGCCGCCGTGCCACGTCGGTGTCCCAGCCGGCCTCCACCACGCTCATGAACGCATCCACCTGATTCGGGAACGGCGGCACCTGCTCCGCCACTTGCCCTTCGGTGTCCTCGTGGTCGCGCTTCCAGTCCGCGACCAACGCATCCTGATGTGAGGCCAGCGCCGCATCGAACTTCGCCGCCTCCAGCTTCGGTAGCCGAATCTTGTAGGTGACCGAGCCGTCGTCGTGGCTGGTCTTGGAGATCGACCGCTCCGGTTCGGACTTCGGCTCCGGCTCCGGCCGGGGCTCGAGTTTCACCGCCGTGCGCAGTTGGGTGACCGTGGCGGATTCGGCGAACTGCGCGTAATGCTCATCAGAACCCTCGCCGGCATGCTCGGCGACCACCCCGACCTGATCCAGCGACAACCGGCCCGCCCGCATCGCCTCCGCGCAGCGCGGGAACTCCTCGAGCCGGTGCGCCACCGCCATCATCACTTCCGCATTACGCGGCGAGACACCGGTTTTCCACGCCATCAACGACGCCATCGACCGGGCACCGGTGGCACCCCAGAGCCCGTCCCGGTCGATCTCGGCGGCAATCTGCACCAGCCGCGCGTCGATCGCGTTGCGCTGACCGGTCAGCTCACCGATCTCCGCGAAGTACGCATCCATCCGCTCACACGGCGACGACTCAACATCGAAAGCCGTTGCGGTGCTGGACATGACACCATCAAACCAGAAGGGTACGACAAAAATTCGCACCCAGCCGCTGGCCTACTCCTCAAGCAGCAGAGGGGTTTTCGAGCACAATGGCAACGCCTTGACCCGATCCGACGCAGACGCCGATGGCTCCGTAGCGGGCATTGCGCTCGCGCAGTTCGGTGGCCAGGGTCAGGACATACCGGGCACCGGTGGCGCCGAACGGGTGGCCGATCGCCACGGCGCCCCCGTTGGGCGTGAGCTTCTCGTCGGGCACGACGAATCCGTCGAGCTGATTGGGCAGCTCTCGCAACACCCCGAGGGCCTGCGCGCTGAACGCTTCGTGGACCTCCCAGACATCGATCTGCTCAGGAGTCAGACCGGCACGTCTGATGGCCAGGGGCAGGGCCCACGCCGGTGCCAGCCCCATGAACAGCGGGTCGATCCCGTACACCGCCGAGGACACCACCCGCGCCAACGGCTCGACGCCGAGTTCCGCCGCGCGCTCCCCCGACGCCAGCACCAAAGCGCTGGCGCCATCGGTGAGCGGCGTCGAATTGGCCGCGGTCATCTGGGTCGTACCCGGCTGCGGGCGCAGCGCCGCCAGTTGCTCGGCCGTGGTCTCGTCGCGGATGAATTCGTCGTGCTCGAACAGCCGCGCCGGCGACTTCTTCGTCGCGGCGATCTCGACCGGCATGATCTCCTTGGCCAGGCGCCCGGAATCGCGGGCCGCCTTGGCATTTCGCTGTGTGCGCAGCGCGAAGGCGTCGATCTCCTCGCGCGTCAGACCGTAGCGATCAGCCACCTTCTGCGCGGTCTCGATCATGCTGATGTAGGCGTTGCGCGCCAGCAGCGCCGGGTTGGGCGGGCCGCCGGCACCGGCCCACATGGTGTCGAGCAGGATGACCGGCCCGCGCGGCGCGAACGGTGCGTCGCCTTTCATGTAGGCCCAGCCCGATCGCGACATCGACTCGACGCCGCAGGCCATCCCGACGCCCAGGTCGCCGGCCCGGATCGCGTGGGCGACGTTGATCGTGGCGCTCAGCGACGACCCGCAGAACCGGTTGATGGTCGTCCCGGCCACGGTGTCCGGGAATCCGGCGGCGAGCGCTGCCCAGCGGGCGACGTCACCCATCCCCTCGTGGGCTGGGTTCACACAACCGGCGACGACATCCTCGATGGCGCCGAGTTCGACGCCGACGCGTTCGCACGCGCCCTTCATCGTCATGCCGAGGAGGTCATCGGTGCGGATGTGCGACAGCGAGCTGCCGTACCGCGCAAACGGAGTGCGGACACCACCAAGCACAAATGCTTCTGTCATCAACCGTCTCCCGCTCGATATCGAGCCGAGCGTACCGCTGACGACGCTCCGCCAGAGGGCAATCCGCCAGGGCCGCGCGAGCAGCAGACGCTAGGCCGGGTGCGCGCGCAACCAGTCCAGCACCTGCTGCGCGTGCGCGTTCGGCGGGAAGATCGGGTAGAAGACGTGCTCGATGCGGCCGTCGCAGATCACCATGGTGAGTCGGGTGTAGAGGCGCGGATGCCCGTCGGCAGCGAACGTCGGGAGCCGCAGCGCGTCGGCCAGAACGAACGTCTCGTCGGACAGCATGTGGAACGGCAGCCGCAGCCGCCGCACCACTTCCGCCTGATAGTCGACGTCCTGGCTGGACATTCCCCAGACCTGGCTCGCCCCAGCGGCTTTCAGTTCGGCGAAGTGGTCACGGAAGTCGCATGCCTCGGTGGAACACCCTCGGGCCCCGGGAATCGCATCCCAGCCCGCGGGGAGGTCAGCACCGGGACGGCCGGTCAGTGGATACAGATACACGATCGTCCGCCCCGCCGGCAGCTGCCGCAGCTGGACTTCCCCGCCGCCGCTCGACCTCAGCGTGATGTCGGGGACCTCCAGGCCGACGAGATGATCAGCGGCACCGTCGTTTTCGGGGACAGGCAGGCCGGCGGGGAGCGTCGTGAAATCTGTCAACGGTTCGTCCTTCTTGTCGAATGCTCGGCATGCGGCCGCGTCGAGCCGCGCCGCGAGGTCGTGTCGGCGCCGCGTCAGCGACGCGATGGTCTCGTCGAGGACGGCGATGCTGTCCCGATACGCCACGAGCGACTCGGGACACTCGTCGCTGTGTTCGTGGCCATGACGAAGGCAGTCGATGAACGGTCCGGCCTTCGACGGGGCGATGCCGACGGCGGCGAGAGCACGCACCTCGCTGACGATCTGCACATCCTCTTCGGAGTAGTCCCGGTAGCCGTTGGGCAGGCGCGACGGCGCCAGCAGGCCGAGGTCCTCGTAGTACCGCACGGCCTTGGTCGACGCGCCCGTCCGCCGGGCCAGCTCGGAAATCTGCATGGTCAATGTCCTCAATCGAGAGGGTAAACATTGCCGCCGGGGGCAAGTTCAACTTCCGCGGCCGCGGGACCCGCTCACACCGGGTCCTAGAGTGAAGCCATGGCCCTGCACACCCCGTTGACGGAACTGTTCGGCATCGAGCACCCGATCGTCCTGGCCCCGATGGGCGACGTATCCGGTGGCCGGCTGGCAGCCGCGGTATCGGAGGGTGGCGGGCTGGGTCTGATCGGCGGCGGCCGCGGCGACCTCACGATGCTCGCCACCGAATGCCAGTTGGCCAAGCAGGGCACCGAAAAACCCTGGGGCGTCGGCCTACTCACCTGGGCGGTCAATCAGGAGATCATCGACTGGGTGATCGCGCAGCAGCCCGCCGCCATCATCTTGTCGTTCGGCGACCCCGCCCCGTTCGCCAAGGCCATCCACGACGCCGGCATTCCGCTGCTGTCCCAGGTCCACAGCCTCGATGAGGCCAAGCAGGCCCTCGACGCCGGAGTACAGGTCCTGGTCGTGCAGGGCCGGGAAGCCGGGGGCCACCACGGCGGCCGGTCGACGTTGCCGTTCGTGCCCGCCGTCGTCGACATCGCGCACGGCATCCCGGTTCTTGCCGCCGGTGGGATAGCTGACGGCCGCGGCCTGGCCGCTGCACTGACCCTCGGCGCCGCGGGCGCCATGATCGGCACCCGATTCGAGGCCACCCACGAGTCCCTGCTCAGCGCCGCCGAGTCGAAGGTCATGCTCAAGGCGAAAGCCGCGGACACCACCAGCGGCCGTGCCATCGACATCGCCGCGCGGCCCGTCGAAACGCGTTGGCCCGCCGAGTATCCGGCGCGCACGTTGCGCAGCGTCTTCACCGACACGTGGCAGGACCGCGACGCCGAACTCGACGCGGATCCCAAGGCACAAAACGAGTTCCGCACCAAGGTCGCCGAGCTGGACATGGACTACGTGCCGATCTGGGCCGGTGAGGCCCTCGACCTGATCGACGAGCTGGAACTGGCCGCTCCCCTGGTCCAGAAAATCGCGCACGACGCCGAACGCGCGCTGACCCGAGCCCACGCCTACATCCGCTGATGCCCGAAGGCGACACCGTTTTTCACACCGCAGCGATCCTCCGCGAGGCGCTGCAGGGAAAGACGCTGACGCGCTGCGACATTCGCGTCCCGAAGTTCGCCACCGTCGACCTCACTGGCCAGACGGTCGAGGACGTCGTCAGCCGCGGCAAGCACCTGTTCATCCGCACGGCCGAGGCCAGCATCCACTCGCACCTCAAGATGGAGGGTAAGTGGCAGGTCAACACCAGGCGCCGCCGACCTGACCACAAGACCAGAATCATCCTGGAAGCAGGCGACATTCAGGCGGTGGGTTCCGAACTCGGCATCCTGGAGGTCCTCCGGCGGGACCACGACGAGGAACCCGTCAAACACCTCGGCCCGGATCTGCTCGGCCCGGACTGGGATCCGCACCGGGCAGCGCAGAACCTCACCCGGGACCCCGACCGGCCGCTGCACGAAGCACTACTCGACCAACGCAACCTAGCCGGCGTCGGCAACGTCTACGCCAATGAGCTGTGCTTCATCGTCGGCCGCCGTCCGACGGCACCGGTCAGCACAGTAAAAGACCCGCTGCGGCTGGCGCAGCGGGCCCGGGACATGTTGTGGCTGAACAGAAATCGGTGGAACAGGACCACAACGGGCGATACCCGGCCCGGCCGTCAACTCTGGGTGTACGGCCGGGCCGGGCAGGCGTGTCGCAGGTGCGGGACGCTGATCGAATCAGGCGACCGGAACCGGCACCAGAACCTCGACGTCGTCGGCGACCTCAACAATCTCCGTGACCGGATCACCTTCTGGTGCCCGCTTTGTCAGCCATGAGTCCGGCAGGGCCAGGCGGCAGATCTTCTTGACCACCGAGAAGAACTGCTTGTGGATCGGGCCGGTGTTGTAGGGCAGATCGTACTTCTCGCACAGTGCCTTGACCTCGGGCGAGATTTCCGCGTAGCGGTGCGCCGGGATGTCGGGGAACAGGTGGTGCTCGATCTGGAACGACAGGTTGCCGCTGAAGATGTGGAACCACTTGCCGCCGGACAGGTTCGCCGAACCCAGCAGCTGGCGGTAGTACCACTGGCCGCGGGTCTCGCTCTTGGTCTCCTCGATGGTGAACTCGTGCGTGCCCTCGGGGAAGTGGCCGCAGAAGATGATCACGTACGACCACACGTTGCGCATCAGGTTCGCGGTCATGTTGCCGGCGAACACGAACGGCAGGAACGGCCCGGCCAGCAACGGGAACGCCACGTAGTCCTTGATGGTCTGCTTACGGACCTTCGCCCACATCTCGCGCAGCATGTCCTTCTTGTCGCGCAGGCGGATTTCACCGGTGCGGATGCGCTCGGCCTCCAGCTCGTGCAGCGCGACGCCGTACTGGAAGAACACCATCAGCAGGAAGGCGTACACCGGGTTGCCCAGGAAGTACGGGCTCCACTTCTGGTCCTCGCTCATCCGCAGGATGCCGTAGCCGATGTCGCGGTCCATGTCGACGATGTTGGTGTAGGTGTGGTGCATGTAGTTGTGCGAGTGCCGCCACTGGTTGGACGGGCAGGCCGAATCCCACTCGAAGTTCTGGCCGCGCAGCGCCGGGTCGCCCATCCAGTCGTACTGGCCGTGCATGACGTTGTGGCCGATCTCCATGTTGTCCAGGATTTTCGACAGGCCGAGCATCACGGTGCCGATGGGCCAGGCCGGCGGCAGGAACAGCAGGGCGCGGCCACCGACCTCCAGCTTGCGCTGCATGGCGATGATGTTGCGGATGTAGTCGGAGTCGCGGTCACCGAGGTCGGCGAGGTGGCGTTCGCGGATGGCGTCGAGCGCGCGGCCGAATTCGTCGAACTGCTCGGGGGTCATGGGGGCGGGACGCTGAGCCATGGTTCGTCTCCTTTGTGTGTGGGCTGGGTGGGTGGTCTAGAGGTCGATCTGGACGTCGCCGCACGGGGCGGTCACGCAGATTTCGATGTTTTCGTCAGGGGTTGTCGAGACGGCGCCGGTGATCAGGTTCTTCACGGGGCCGCTGATCTTCTTGCGCGTGCAGGTGTGGCAGATGCCCATGCGGCAGCCGTTGGTCGGGTTGAGGCCGGCGGCCTCGGCCTGCTCCAGGATCGAGCGACCGTCGTCGACGACGTCGACCTTGCTCTCGGTGAAGGCGACGCTGCCACCGGAGGCCTCGGTCGGGACCGCGATGACCGGGGGCACGAAGCTCTCGGACTGCGCGCCCGGCAGCAGGTCCTTGACCGCGTCGACGAGTGCCGGCGGGCCGCAGACGAACACCGCATCGGGGTTGGGCATCGCGGCGGCCAGGTGGTCCGGGCCGAAGTGGCCGCTGAGGTCGCCGCGGTTGGACCGGGTGTAGCTGTGCAGCACCTTCACGCCGGGCGTTGCGGCCAGCTCGGTGGCGTACGCGGCCTCTTCGGGGTTGCGGGCGTAGTGGATGAAGGCCACCTCGCCGTCGAAGTTCTCCTCGCGCAGCGTGCGCAGCATGGACAGCACCGGGGTGATGCCGCTGCCGCCGGAGACCAGCAGGATGCGCCGGGGCCGCTGCTCGGGCAGGACGAAGTCACCACCGACGGAGTCGAGGTGTACGACCATGCCGGGCTCGGCGTGCTCGAACAGGTGGGTGGAGACCAGGCCGCCGTCGTGCAGGCCGACGGTCAGCTCGATGACCGGGCTGCCCTCGGAGTTGGCCGGCGAGTAGCACCGGGTGCGGCGACGGCCGTCGATCTCGACGGTCAGGTTGATGTGCTGGCCGGCTTTGAAGCCCTGCCAGGCGTCGTTGGGCTGCAGGGTCAGGGTGACGCTGCGCGGCGTCTGCCGACGGACCGCGACGACCTTGGCGCGGGCATCGTTGACAGTCCAGGTGCGGTCGAAAACCTCGGTGTACCGGTCCACGCCATGCGGGCCGGTGAGGATGCCAACCAGGGCGGAGCGCCGTACCCGGCGGCTCAAAGTTTCGGTGAACATGTGTACACAGTGGCCGACTCCAACCGTTCGCGTCAAGACTTAAAGTGCAGGTTGTTGCCCGGATCACAGGGTGAACATCCGTATCGATAACTCATACACATCTGTATCGATCTGCGGTTTCGGTGCGCTGTGTAAACTTTGTTCGGTGAACAGTCGTACCCCTGGTTCACGCGACCGGAGGTCCAGCCGCTCATCAAGCTCCCGCGTCCAGGACAACCTCTCTCGCGAAGAGCGCAAGGAAGCCACCCGCCGCGCCATCATCGCGGCCGCCCTCAAGCTGCTCGACGAGGACAGTTTCAGCGCGCTCAGCCTGCGTGAGGTCACCCGCGAGGCCGGCATCGTGCCGGCAGCCTTCTATCGGCACTTCGAAACCATGGACGCCCTCGGCCTGGTCCTGATCGACGAGTCGTTCCGCGCCCTGCGGGAGATGCTCCGTGGCGCCCGCGCCGGCCAACTCGATCCCAAGCGCATCATCGAGTCCTCGGTCGACATCCTGTTCAACAGCGTCGCCGAACGCCCCGAGCACTGGCGCTTCATCAGCCGCGAACGCAACAGCGGCGTCACCGCGCTGCGCTACGCGATTCGCACGGAAATCCGGTTGATCACCTCGGAGCTCGCGATCGACCTCGGCCGGCTGCCGGGGCTCACCACCTGGAGCGCCGAGGACCTGAACATCGTGGCCGGACTCTTCGTCAACACGATGATGACCACCGCCGAATCCATCGACGACGCCAACGACGCCAAGGCCCTGGACGACGTCAAACGGACCGCACGCAAGCAGCTGCGCATGATCGCCGTCGGCGTGGCCGGGTGGCACAGCGGCTAACGTCAGGCGCATGACAACGCTGTCGCTCGCATATCCTCGCCCCGATATCGCCGTCCTCACGCTGGACCGGCCGGACAAACTCAACGCGCTGAACCTCGAACTCGTCGAGGCCCTGCACAGCACCCTCGAGGAGATCCACCGGAACAACGAGTGCCGTGTCGTCGTACTCACCGGCGCCGGCCGCGGATTCTGTTCCGGCCTGGACCTTTCCGACCCCAACCCGCCGGAAGCCGGTGGCGGACTGGAATTTCCACGCTCGGGCATGCGCTGGCAGGAACGTATCGCCGAGCTGACCACGCGGATCCAGAATCTGCGCCAGCCGGTGATCGCCGCGGTCAACGGGCCGGCATACGGCGGCGGTTTCGCCATCGCGCTGGCCGCCGACATCCGGATCGCGGGACCCGGCGCACGGTTCTGCACCCAGTTCATCAAGCTGGGCATCGGCGGCTGCGACATCGGGGTGAGCTACACCCTCCCCCGGATCGTCGGCGCCGGGCAGGCGTTCGACCTGATCCTCACGGCCCGGACGGTCGAGGCCGACGAGGCGCTGCGCCTGGGGCTGGTCTCACGACTGTCCGCGGACGACGTCGTCGCCGATGCCCTGGCCATCGCCGAAACCCTGTGCGGCTACGGAAAATTCGGTGTCGAGTCGACCAAACAGGTGCTGTGGGCCAACCTCGAGGCCCCCAGCTTGCAGGCCGCACTGCATGTCGAGAACCGCAGCCAGATTCTCGCGGCCTCGGCCCACATCGATCTGGCGGCAAAAGCGTTCGGTAACCGGTAACTAGGGCACGCGCTTCTTCAGTCGTGCCACCCGGTGCAATTGACCGAAGATGTTGAGCGAGGTCAGCATCGGGATGCCGCCGATGAAGGTGCGGAACGAGGGGTGGCCGCCGTGGACCTGGAGTTCGTACATGCAGCCGACCACGTAGAAGAAGCCCATGGTGAACAGCAGCGCCGGTATCGCGTAGGCGAGCGGTGAGCCGGCGTCGGACACCAGTTCGTTCGCGTACTCGATCTCGTCCTGCGACATCGGTTGGCCTTGACGCACTTTGGCCAGTACGGCTTTGTGAGCGCCCACCTGTTCGCCCAATGCGGCGGGTGGCCGCCGCTCCAAGCCGCGGACGTACACGAAGACACACACCAGCAGGATCAGTGCCATCAACCCGGCAAGGATCGTCAGACCGCCCCACAGCTCGATGCCCGTCATGCGTCTCCTCCGTGCCGCCGCGCACCTGCACCCGATCCCGCGACCGCGGGATCACCGTCCTCCCACAGCAGCAGTTGACGCACGGACTGGCGAGATCCGTAGGGCTGCAACATCTGGCTGGCCGGGCGTGGCCGCACCTTGAGCGGCCACCAGAACCACCGTCCGAGCAGCGCCGCGATGGCCGGTGTCATGAACGACCGCACGATCAAGGTGTCGAACAGCAGACCGAGGGCTATGGTCGTCCCGATCTGACCGAGGACCCGCAGGTCGGCGAACACGAAGGACGCCATGGTCGCGGCGAACACCAACCCGGCCGAGGTCACCACCGCGCCCGAGCCGGCCATCGCGCGGATGATGCCGGTGTTGATGCCGGCGTGAATCTCCTCCTTGAACCGCGAGACCAGCAGCAGGTTGTAGTCCGACCCCACAGCCAACAGCAGAATGACGGCCAGCGCCAACACGATCCAGTACAGCTCGATACCGAAGATGTCCTGCCAGATCAGCACCGAGAGTCCGAAAGAGGCGCCCAACGACAGCGCCACGGTACCGACGATGATGACGGCCGCGACGATGCTTCGGGTGATGAACATCATCACCAGCAGGATCAGACTCAGCGCGGCGATGCCGGCGATCATGAGGTCATATTTGGCGCCGTCCTGAATGTCCTTGTAGGTGGCCGCGGTTCCGGCGAGATAGATCTTCGACCCGCCCAACGGCGTGCCCTTGACCGCTTGCTGCGCGGCGTGCCGGATGGCGGCGATGTGCGAAATACCCTCCGGCGTCGCGGGATCACCGTCGTGCGTGATGATCATCCGGGCGGCCTTGCCGTCCGGGGACATGAACAGCTTCATACCGCGCTGGAACTCGGGATTGGTGAACGCCTCGGGCGGTAGATAGAAGGAGTCGTCGGTCTTCGACGCGTCGTACGCCTGGCCCAGCGCGGTGGCGTTCTGCAGCGATGCGGCAGCCTGGTCGTTGAGACCCTTGTTCGTGGCGTAATTCGTCATCGTCAGCTCGCGGTTGGTCTCCTGACTGGCGATCTGCGGCGGGATCAGCGCGAGCAACTTCGGTTGCAGCGCATCGAGTTTGGCGATGCTTCCCGCGACGTCGTTCAGTTGATCGGTCAGCTCGTCGATGCCGTCGAGCGCGTCGAAGATGGACCGCAGGGCAGCGCAGACCGGGATGTCGTAGCAGTGCGGCTCCCAGTAGAAGTAGTTGCGCAGCGGGCGGAAGAAATCGTCGAAGTTGGCGATCTTGTCACGCAGGTCCTGGGCGGTCGCGACCGTCTGCTGGAATGCCGTGGCCTGCTCGTGGGTGATACCGCTCGACTGCTGTTGCAGCGCATACTGTTGCCGCAGAATGTCGATCGACTTGTTGATCACCTCGACCTGCTTCAGCAGGTCACCGCTACGCGCCTGCTGGAACGGCAGGTTGTTGATCTGGCCGGCGTTCCCGGCGCTGATCAGGAACGGTATCGACGAATGGTCCAGCGGCGTCCCCAGCGGCCGGGTGATCGACTGCACCTGTGCGATGCCGTCGGTGTGGAAGACCGCTTTCGCGACGCGCTCGAGCAGGATCATGTCGGTGGAGTTCCGCAGATCGTGGTCGGCTTCGATCATCAGCAGTTCGGGATTGAGCCGGGCCTGGGAGAAGTGCCGTTCGGCGGCAGCGTATCCGATGTTGGCGGGCGCGTCGGCCGGCATGTACGGACGGGTGTCGTAACTCGTCTTGTAGCCGGGCAGGGCGATCAGGCCGATGAGGGCCACCGCGATGGTCACCACCAGGATGGGGCCGGGCCAGCGCACGATGGCGGTACCGATGCGCCGCCAGCCCTGGGTCTGCAACTGGCGCACGGGTTCGAAGAGGCCGAAGTGCCGGCCGATGCACAGGAGCGCGGGCGCGAGCGTCAACGCGGCGACCACGGCGACGAGAACGCCTGTGCCGGCCGGGATTCCAAGGCTCTCGAAGTACGGCAGCCGGGTGAACGTCAGGCAGAACACCGCACCCGCGATGGTCAGGCCCGATCCCAGGATGATGTGTGACGTGCCGTGATACATGGTGTGGTACGCCTCGACGCGGTCCTGCCCGGCGTATCTGGCTTCGTGGAACCGGCCCAGCAGGAAGATCGCGTAGTCGGTGCCCGCGGCAATGACCAACAGTGTCAACAGGTTTGTCGAGTACGTCGACAGCTCGATGATGCCCGCATTGGCCAGCGACGCGACGACGCCGCGAGAGGCCGTCAGCTCCATCATCACCGTGAAGATCACCATGATCACCGTCGTGATCCGGCGGTACAGCGAGAACAGCATCACCATGATCACGCCGATGGTGATCAGGGTGGTCTTCAGCGTCCCGTGGCGGCCCACCTCGAACTGGTCGGTGATCAGCGGCGCGGCACCGGTGAGATACACCTTCAAACCTGTTGGCGGCGGGGTGTTCTCGATGATCTTGCGGACGGAGTCGACGGACTCGTTGGCCAGCGATTCACCCTGATTGCCGGCGAGATACACCTGCACCAGCGCGGCCTTGCCGTCGGCGCTCTGCGATCCGGCCGCGGTCAGCGGGTCACCCCAGAAGTTCTGGACATGCTGGACGTGCTTGGTGTCGGCGGTGAGCTTGTCGATCAGGCCGTCGTAGTAGTGGTGTGCGTCCGCCCCCAGCGGCTTGTCGCCCTCCAGGACGATCATGGCCGAACTGTCGGAGTCGAACTCCTGGAAGACCTTGCCGATCCGCTTCGCCGCCTGCAGCGACGGGGCGTCCGTCGGACTCAGCGACACGTTGTGCGACTCGGCGACGGTCTCCAGTTGCGGCACAAAGACGTTCGTGACGACGGCCAGGCCCAGCCAGAAGAACGCGATCAGCACCGAGTACCGGCGGATGAAGTCGGGAACGCGGTTGGCGCTCATCCGGATTTGTCCAGACAGTAGGTGAAGGCGTGCACGGTGTTCACCGTTCTCTCGTCCTTGACGGCGTCATCGATGGTGATGCGGCAGCCGATCGAGTCGCTGTCGCCTTGGGCCTGAAGGTTGACGAACACCGCGGGCTGCGTGGTGGTCGTGTCGTACGTCCACGGCAGCGTGACGGAGTCGGCGCGCTGCGGTTGGGCATTGACGTCCAGGTAGGTGACGGTGGCGACGGTGCCCGGCGGTCCGTAGACCTCCATCACCACATGCTTGGGGTTGAACGGCACGATGTCGTTCACCGCACCACTCGGGGTCGAGGTGACGTCATGCGAGGCGAAGATGCCCTGCAGTCGGTACACCGCGAACCCGGCGACCACGACCACCACCACGGCCACCACATACATCCAGTGCCGGCCGAGTCGGCGCCTGATCGAAAGCTGCTGCATCCGTGCCCCTTTCAATCCGTACGCGAGGCACGGACTGCGCGGAACGCCTTCTAGCGTGGCTAATCAAGAAGGTTGACGGTATGACAGTAGACCCGCTGGGGCTATAATTCAACACGTAAAGAATTCTGTGAATCAGGGAGTCGAATGAGCCAGCGACCCACCCGCGGTGGACGCCGCCCGGGCCCCAGCGGCACCCGCGAGGCGATCGAGGAAACCGCGCGAAAGCTGTTCGCGGAATTGGGATACGAACGGACCTCCCTGCGGCAGATCGCGCTGCAGGCCGGCGTCGACCCGGCGCTGGTCAGCCACTTCTACGGCAAGAAGCGCGACCTGTTCCTCGCCGTGGTCGAACTGCCGGTCGAGCCCGCCACGGTCATCGGCCGGGTGCTCGACGGCGACAAGGACTCAGCGGGGCTCCGGCTGGCGACGTTCATCCTCGAGGTTCTCGACGATGAAGTGCGGCGACAACCCATGATCGGCATGGTGCGCGCGGCCACGGCCGAACCCGAAGCCGCGAAGCTGGTCCGGGACTTCCTGGCGCGCAAGATCATTGCGCCCATCGCCGAAGGACTTGGCTCCGCCGATGCCGACTACCGCGCCGCGCTCGTCATGTCGCAGGTCAACGGTTTCGCGATGGCGCGCTACGTCATCGGCCTGGAACCACTGGCCAACCGCTCGAACGAACAGCTCGCCGCCGACCTCGGCGTGACGCTGCAGCGCTACCTGCTCGGTGACCTCGCGCCGGACTGTGCCAGCTCGTGACGGATGAGGCGCGAGCTGTTGGTGACGACGGCGACCGACGACGCGTTGTGCAGGATCGCGGCGAGGACGGGCGACAATCCGCCGACCGCTCCGAGTAGCAGCCCGACCGCGTTCACCGCGATCGACATGGCGTAGTTCTGCCGAATCACGCCGACTGCGTGGTCACTGAGACCGCGCACGTCGAGCAGCCGCCGCAGGTCGTCTGTCGACAATGCCACGTCGGCAGTCTCGACGGCGACGTCGGTGCCGGCCAATCCCATGGCGATACCGATGTCTGCCGCGGCCAGCGCGGGTGCGTCGTTGACCCCGTCGCCCACCACCGCAACGGTGTAGCCCTCGTCATGCAGCGTGCGCACCAGGGCGAGTTTGTCCTCGGGTAGCGCGTTGGCCTTCCATTCGGTGATGCCGAGCTCGGCAGCGACGGCCTGCGCGGTGTCCGCGTGGTCACCGGTGAGCATGACGATCCGCTGCACACCCGAGGCCCGCAGGCGCGCAAGCACTTCTGCCGCTTCGGGGCGCACCTCGTCGCGAAGGCTGATCAAACCCACCAGTTCACCGTCGACGGCAAGCAGCAGTGGCGTCTCGGCCTGACGGCGCAAGCGCTGCACCCACGCATCGGCCTCGCCGCACACCGCGACGTCCTCGCGCTCCAGCAGAGACGGGCTGCCGAGCAGCAGCGTGCGACCGTCGGCGCGGGTCCGCATCCCCAGACCCACGAGTACCTCGCACTCCTCGTGCGGCGGAATCACGATGTGTTTGTCTTCGGTCGAGCGGATGACCGCTTCGGCCAACGGATGCCGTGAGTGAATCTCTGAGCTCGCGGCGTAGGCGAGAATTTCCTCGGGAGTCCAACTCTCCTGGAAAGAAACGATGTTCGTGACGATGTGCCGACCGAGAGTGAGAGTGCCGGTCTTGTCGAAGACCACGGCATCGGCCCGGCCGGCCGCCTCCAGATGTGAACCGCCTTTGATGAGGATGCCACGCCGTGCTCCGTTGCCGATGGCCGCGCTGATCGCGGTCGGGGTGGCGAGCCCCACCGCGCACGGGCACGCCACCAGCAGCATGGTCATTGCCCGGCGGACGTCGCCGGTGGCCACGAACGTTGCCGTTGCCAAGACGAACGACGCGGGCACGAACCGACGGGAGAAGTTCTCTCCCACCGTCTGGATCGGCGCCCGATCACGTTGTGCTTCTTCGACTCTCGCCACGATGCGGCCCAGCACCGTGTGACTGCCCACCGCGCGGGCCCGCACGACGACCCGGCCGCGGACGACCACGGATCCTGCGTGGACCGTCGCACCCGGTGCCATGGTCACCGGCAGCGTCTCACCGGTGATGGCGGACTGGTCGACGATCGCCTCCCCTGCGACGACCTCGCCGTCGACCGGGATCGCGACCTGCTCATGAACGACGACCAGATCGCCGATCCGCAGGGTTTCGGCGTTGACCTGCACCTCGGTGCCGTCGTGAAGCTGCACCCAGGCGGTGTCCTGAACGCCCCGCAGCAGGTCGGCGATGGCGCGGCGCGTACGACGCAGGGTCAGATCCTGAAGGTACTCACCGATGTTCAGCAGCCACAGCACCGTGAGTGCCACGACGTTCTCGCGCAGGATCAGACTCGCGATGGTCGCCGCGGACACCAGCAGATCGGTGCCGGGCGACTTGCCCCCGCGCAGTGCGCGCAGCGCACCGCGCAGGAACGGGTATCCGGTGACGATGGTCGCTCCGGTGGCGAACGTGCGGCTGGCCGGCCCGAGCAACCGCGGGCGGGCCAGGCCGTAACGACGGACTCCCAAGAGCGCGAGAGCCAGAGCACCGAGCGCCATGCGCAGTACATCCGCGTTGTGAATGTCGGCCGAACGCGGCGAGCGAGCCGGCACCAGCTGCCGCGGCGTGGCCTGCGCGGCGCGGATCGCGGTCAACAGTTCCGACGTGTCGCAGCGCTGCGGCGAGTACCAGACCACCACCGACGCGGTCCGCGGGTAGGCGTGGACAGTTCTGACGCCACCGACCTTGTCGACGGCATCTTCGATCGCCACAGCGCCGACGGCGTCGCCCCGCAGCCACGGAACCCGAACCCGAATCCGGCCCGCTGCAATGGATATCACCGTCAGATCGGCGTCCGCGGCGATGCGGGACGCATCTGCCACGTCGGTCAGCACATCAGTGGTCATGGGAATGTTCGGCGTCGGCCACCGACGGCGGCGGCACCTCCTCGCCGATTCGCTCTCGTGCTTCGGCCATCACATCGGCGACCTTCAGCCGGGCGTTCTCTGCCGCCTCCTCGGCTTTGCGGGTACCGCGCAGCGCCCACGATGCGGTGGTGACACTCGCTTCGTGGATGGGCGCCGCACGCAACGCTTTGCGCAGCACGTCGTACGCCGCCACGCCGATGACGCCCGTGGCCACCGTCCTGGTGGCTTTGATCAGTGCTGGGTGAATCGACATCAGGCGGTCCCTCTCGTGGTGTGATGTGTTGTGCAATTGTGGTTTTCACGCGTTCTCCGGTGATGAGGCACGAGTAGCGGCCGTGATCATGGCGGACCGGGCCGGCACCGCGGACACGTGTCATACAGCCCAAGGTAGTGCGTGATGCCCCTGCGCGGCGGGCTTGCTTCAAATGACACGCCTCAGACGTGGCTGTGCGCCGCAGTCCACGCCGGTAGCGGATCCGCGTAACGCAGCCAGGCACCCGTGCCGGCCGCCACTTCGTCGTCGGTGAGGAGCGCCGCGTCGAGAAGCGCTCGCACCTTGCCCGCTTCGAGGCGGATACCGATGAAGACGATCTCCTGACCGGGCTCGATTTCGGTGCTCGTCCAGTACTGGGCGGGTTCGATGGTGAGGTTGGGGCCGGCCTGCGACCAGATGGCAGCGATGTTCGGCCGGGTGGCGATCCAGCAGAAACCCTTGCTGCGCAACAGACCTCGCACCTGGTCGAGGGCATCGGCGAGTCGCTGCGGATGGAACGGGCGATCGGCACGGAACGTCATGCTGCTGATCCCGTACTCCTCGGTTTCCGGGGTGTGCCCGTTGGCGATCTCTTCATCCCACCCGGGAGCCTCCGCGGCAAGTTCCGGATCGAACAAGCCGGTGTCCAAAACGGTTGCCAGCGGCACGATCCCGTGCTCGGTGCGCTCGATCCGCGCATTGGGGTTCAGACGCCGCACGACAGCCTCGACGGTCGCGGTCGTCTTGGCGCTCACGAGGTCGGTCTTGTTGATGAGAATGACGTCGGCGAACTCGACCTGGTCGACCAGCAGATCGGCGATGTTGCGGCCGTCGCCGTCGGCCACCGCGAGGTTCCGCTCGGTGAGCGCTTCCCCGCGCGCCAGTTCCGGCAGGAAGGTGCACGCATCGATGACGGTGACCATCGTGTCGAGGCGGGCGAGCTCGGACAGGACGAAGCCGTCCTCGAACTCCCAGCTGAAGGTCGCCGCCACCGGCATCGGCTCGGAGATGCCCGTCGACTCGATCACGATCTGGTCGAATCGGTTCTGCCGGGCCAGATCCGCGACCGCGGTGATGAGGTCCTCACGCAGGGTGCAGCAGATGCATCCGTTGGTGAGCTCGACGAGCTTCTCTTCGGTCCGGTCGAGATGACCCTGACCGGCGATCAGGGCCGCGTCGATGTTCACCTCGCTCATGTCGTTCACGATCACCGCAACCCGGCGACCCTCCCGGTTGGCGAGGATGTGGTTGAGCAGCGTCGTTTTGCCCGCTCCCAGGAAGCCCGAAAGCACGGTCACAGGGATCAGGGCAGCTGAAGTCGAGAGCATGTCTTAATGATAATCATTTTCATTAAGGAAAAGCGAGTCACCACCCGGAAATAATCCGGACCGCAGTCCGGTTGGTGATCGGCAGAGGCCGGACAGGCCGGCCCTCGAACCAAGCAAAGGACAGGCACATGACCTCCACCGCAACCGCTCCCCTCAGCGTCGGCACCTGGGCGATCGACACCGCCCACTCCACCGTCGAGTTCTCGGTACGCCACCTGATGGTCAGCAAGGTCCGCGGGAAGTTCGAGAACTTCAGTGGCGCCATCACCGTCGCCGCCGACGGCACCCCGTCGGTCACCGCCGAGATCGACGTGACGTCGCTGAACACTGGCAACGAGCAGCGCGACGGCCATGTGAAGTCGGCCGACTTCTTCGACGCCGAGAACCACCCCGTCGCGACCTTCGTCTCGACCGCGGTGCGCCCCAACGGCGATGCGTACCTCCTCGACGGCAACCTGACCATCAAGGGCAACACCCGCCCGGTCACCTGAACCTGGAATTCAACGGCGTGAGCCCCGGCATGGGCAACGGCGAGGTCTCGGGCTACGAGGCGTCAGTTGTCATCAACCGCAAGGACTTCGGCGTCGACCTCGACCTGCCGATGGAGACCGGTGGCGCCGTCGTCGGCGACAAGGTCACCATCACCCTCGACATCGAAGCCGTCAAGCAGGCCTGATCCACAGGCAATGCCGGGCCGGGTTCCCCCGCGTCCTGTCGCCCGGCCCGGCATTGCCCATCGCCTTCGCTACTCCGGCCAGGCGTTGTTCTGAATGAGATCCACCATGTTCGTCCGTTCGAACGACGGATCGAAGTGTGCGAGCACATCGTCGTTCATCGTTCCGAACGTGGTGGCCGGCCGATGGGCCATGCCGTCGTTGAACGCCCGCAGGATGCGGTTCTTGAAGTCGGGACGCGGATGGGCGGCAACCACTTCGGCGCGCTGCTCTGCACTGATCTCGTCGAGGCCCAGCCCGATGACGTCGGTTTCGACACCCAGAATCACCACCGCGACCTCGGGCGCCAGGTGGTGCGGGACCTCTGGAGTGGTGTGCAGCGCGATCGCGAGCCACACATTCGTCGCTTCCTGCTCACTCCGGCCGAAGTCCAGCAACAGTTTTCGAGCCAGGTCGGCCCCGTCGATCTCGAACCGTTGATGCTTGGTGCCGTACTCCGTCGTCAGGCCCAGATCGTGGAACATGCCGCCCACGTAGGCGAGTTCCGGGTCGACTTCGAGGCCCCGCGCAGCGGCCTTCAACGATCCCCACAGGAACACCCGGCGGGAGTGGTTGAACAACGTGTCGTCGGTCGCCTTCCGCACGATCGAGGTGGCCTCCCGGACCAGCTCGGTATCCGGAATCGTTACTCCTGCAATGACTTCGGTCATGATCGTCAACTCTCCGTCGGACTTGATTGGATACAGTCCATTTTGTCCGCGGATCGGCCCTACCTGACAGGGCGCGCAATGCCACGCATCCCACAAATCAGGACATGTCAGACGTACTTCTCGTGCACGTAGCACCACCGCCAGTTCTCGCCCGGCTCGAAGGACTGCACGATCTCGTGTCCCGGCGTTCGCGCGTGCGCACTCGCATGTTTCATCGGCGAGGAATCACAACAGCCGACGTGCCCGCACGTCAGGCACAGCCTCAGGTGCACCCAGCGGGTGCCGGCCGCGATGCAGTCCTGGCAGCCCTTCGTGGTCTGCGGGGTGACCAGGCGGACGTTCTTCAGATGCGAGTCGCCGAAGATGGATGCCACAACATCCACGGTAGCCCCGGTACGCCCGGATTACCGGGACGCGCGCGGCCCGACTTCGGCCAGCAGCATCTCGGCCAACTTCGCGCTGGCCGGGCCGATCTGTGATTGTTCCGCCGAGGCCAGGTAGATCTGCCACACGATCGCGGGCCGAATCTCTATGGCGCGCAAGTCCGGAAAGTTCGCGGCTTCACTGCCCGGCATGATGATGGTGCCCAACCCATGCTGAACCAGCCTGGCTGCGATCGAATATTCGAGCGCGACCTCGTGCGGGGTACGCGCCGAGACGCCGGCCGCCGAAAACGCCGATTCCACCAGCCTTCTGAGCCCGAACTCGGGAGGGAAGCCGATCAGGTCTTCGTCGCACAGTTCCGTGAGGTCCACGTGACGACGCTGCGCCAGGCGGTGGTCGGCACGGCAGACGAAGACCATCGGCTCTTCACACATCAACTGCATCTGGACCCGTGGCGGGAACCGGTCGGGCGCCGACACCAGCGCCAGGTCGAGTGAACCCTCCGCGATCGCCGAAAGGTAAGCAGCCGAACCGGTTTGACTCTGCCGCAGCCTGATCTGGACGAAGGGGTAGGTGCGGTGGAACTCCCCGAGCACCTTCGGCACGTCCAAGGTGCCGAAGGAGATCAGCGAACCCAGATCGACGGTTCCGGACAGCTCGCCACGGAAGTCGCCGACCGAATCCTTCGCCAACCGCGCGGTCTGGATGACGCGCCGGGCGTGTTCGCGAAACAACTCACCTGCCGGCGTGATCTTGATCTGCTGCTTGGTCCGATCGAACAGCTCGACGCCGAGCTCCCTCTCCAGCTTCGCGATCGACATCGACAGTGCGGATTGCACGACATGCACCTGCTGCGCCGCACGCGAGAAGTTCATCGCGCCGGCCACCGCGAGGAAGTGTTCGAGCTGACGCAGTTCCATGGCGACAACCTATCAATGATGCTGATCGGAAAGATCAACTCTGTTCATTGGACTTGATTGGTCCGGATTGTTCTCGTGGAGGTGGACCGAAGGAGGAAACGTCATGCAAGCCATGGTCGTGAACGATCGTGATGCCGGCATCAAGGGCATGACCCTGATGGAACTGCCCTACCCGCACGCCGCCGAGAACGACGTCGTCGTCCGGGTGCATGCGGCCGGGTTCACGCCCGGCGAGCTGGACTGGCCCGCCACCTGGACCGACCGGGCGGGACGCGACCGGACTCCGAGCGTGCCCGGCCATGAACTTTCCGGGGTCGTCGTCGAGTTGGGTTACGGCACAACCGGATTGACCGTGGGACAGCGGGTATTCGGGCTGGCCGACTGGACGCGTGACGGGTCGCTCGCCGAATACACCGCCGTCGAGGCCCGCAACCTCGCGCCGCTACCTGCCGACATCGACCACGTCGTCGCCGCCGCACTGCCCATATCGGGACTGACGGCCTGGCAGGGCCTGTTCACGCACGGTCGTCTCACCACCGGCCAGACGGTCCTGATTCACGGCGCGGCGGGCGGCGTCGGCTCGCTCGCGGTACAGCTGGCTCACGAAGTGGGCGCCTTCGTCATCGGGACCGGCCGCACCGCCGACCGCGACCGGACACTGGCGCTCGGCGCCGACGCCTTCGTCGATCTCGACACCGAGAGGCTGGAAGATGCCGGTGAAGTCGACGTCCTGCTGGACGTCATCGGCGGCGACATCCTCGCCCGCTCGGCCTCGCTCGTGCGGGACGGCGGCACGCTCGTCACCATCGCGGAGCCGCCCGAGGTGCTTCCCCGCAACGGCCGCGGGCTGTTCTTCGTCGTCGAACCAGACCGCTCGCAGCTGATCGAACTCGCCAACCGGGTGCGCGACGGACGCCTCACGCCGATCGTCGGTGCCGTCCGGCCCCTTGCCGAAGCGGTGGCGGCGTTCGCACCCGACAGGCGGACGCGCGGGAAGGCGATCATCCAAGTGAACGACGCCACTCGATGATCGGGATGCGCTGCGCACCAGGCCTGTTCACCGCTGCCCTGGTCATCGGAACCACCGGGTGCACGTCGACCGGCACCGCATCGCCGCCACCGGTCGAGGCACTGACGCCACTGATCGCGCAGGCGCTGCCCAACGTGCCGGGCAAGACGTTCACGTCGGCGGTCGTCGAATTCCCGCCCGGCGTCCGGGCCGCGCCGCACCGGCACGGCGACGCATTCATCTACGCCTACGTCCTCGACGGCGCGGTGCGCAGTCAGGTCGACGACTCCCCCGTCACCGAGTATCGCCGGGGCCAGAACTGGGTGGAGCAGCCCGGCGCGCACCACGTGCTCACCGAGAACACCAGTCAGACGGAATCCGCCAAGCTCCTCGTCGTCTTCGTCTCGAACACCGGGGACAGCCTGAAAGTCGACGACCCGCATCGGTAAGTTGGTCACCTGGCGGCTCCGCACGAAAGCTGATGAACTGGAGCCACTTCGGGACGGGCGGGGGCACGATGGCACAGCGGTACGACGTCGTCGTCGCCGGTGGTGGTCCGTCGGGCTCTGCCGCCGCCTGGCAGGCCGCGCAGGTGGGCGCCAAGGTGCTGGTCGTCGACAAGGCCGAGTTTCCCCGCGACAAACCCTGCGGCGACGGACTGACGGCGCGCGCCGTCAGTTACCTGCAGAAGATGGGCCTGGCCGACGAAGTCGCCACCTTCCATCGGGTCAACCGCGTCACGGTGTTCAGTCCGAGCCGGTGGGAGATGTCCTTCCCGCGCCGCCCCGGCATGCCCGATCACGGCCACACCGTCAGCCGTACGCAGTTGGACACGGTGTTGCTCAGGCACGCCGAGAAGGCCGGCGCAGAGGTACACGAAGGCGCCGAAGTGGCGGGACCTGAAATCGATGCCGACGGCCGGGTGGTCGGCGTGGTCCTCAAGAGCGGGGAGAAGATCTCCGCAGACGCCGTCGTCGCCGCCGACGGCGCGTACTCGCCCGTAAAGCGCGCCCTGAACATCGATTCGGAGTACAACGGCTACTCGGCCATCGCGATCCGCGCGGAGATGCACGCCAACCGGCCGGACACCGATTCGCTCGACATCTACCTCAAACTGCAGTTCCAGGGCGATCAGTTGCCCGGCTACGGCTGGGTGTTCCCGATGGGCGACGGCGTCCTCAACATCGGCGTGGGCTATGTGAACTGCTACCGGAACTGGCAGGCCATCAACGCCACGCAATTGCTCGGTGAATTCCTGGCATCCCTGCCGCGCGACTGGGAGCTGCCGTCGATCGCGGAATTGAAGAAGAGCAAGAGCGTGCGAGCGTGGCGGCTGCCGATGGGTTTTACCGCGTGGCCGCCGTGGCGTCCGGGCGTGGTTTTCACCGGCGACGCACTCGGCGCCGCCAAACCGGTTTCCGGCGCAGGCATTTCGAAGGCGCTGGAGGCCGGCCTGGTCGCCGGCGAATGCGTCATCGCGGCGCTGCAGAACGGTGGCCCCGACGACTTCACCAACTACACCCAGCGCCTGGAAGCGGCCTGGGGCCGGGAGTACCGGATGGGCCGCTTCGGCCACAAGCTCGCCGGCATCCCGGCCATTCCGAACACGGGTATCAAGCTTCTCGACAAAGGATTCGTCCGCGACGGCGCGCTGCGGGTGATGTACGGGAAGTCATACGGCCCCCTGCACACGTACTGACCGCTACCGCGGCGTCCCGCCGCCGTCGACGATGACGACCTGTCCGGTGATGTAACTGCCTGCGCCCGAACACAACAGGAGCGCCGTGCCCACCATTTCGTCAGGGCTGGCCAGCCGCTTCAGCAGCGTGTTGGACGCCATCGCGTCGATGGCCTCCTGCGGGTTGTTGCGCACCATGTCGGTGTCGACGGGGCCGGGCGCGATGGCGTTGACCCGGATGCCGTCGGCCGCGTAGGCGGCCGCCATCGAGCGGGTGAACGACAGCAGCGCCGCCTTGCCCGCGGCGTACATCGACACGAACGGCGCGAACTGGAAGGCGCCGACCGACGACATGTTCAGGACCGCGGCAGCCGGGCTCGTCTTCAAGTGCGGCAACGCTTTCTGCACCAGAAACACCGGCCCACGCAGGTTGGAGTCGTACGACTTGGCCCACGCCTCGGGCGTCATCTCCCCCAGCGGCTGGGCGAGCGCGTTGGCCGCGTTGTTCACGAGCACGTCGATGCCGCCGAACTCGGCGACGGTGGCTTCGACCAGCCGGTCGAGATCGTCGAGGTTGCCCATGTTCACGGGCACGCCGATCACCTTGCCACCCAGACCGCGCAGATGCTCGGCCGCAGCCTCGCACGCGTCGGGCTTACGGCTGGCGACCACGAGATTGGCACCGGCCAGCGCGAACCCCTCGGCCATCGCGAGGCCGATACCGCGCGTCCCGCCGGTCACGATGACGGTGCGGTCGGTCATGTCGAACAGGCGGTCAAATGTGGTGCGGTCCATGGCTAGCAGTAGAACACAGGGCTTATTCGGGCCGGTTCGCCAACGTCCGCTCACTGACGAACTCCCGCTGCTCTCCGGTCACCGGGTCGACAAATGCGAGCCGGTGGGCCAACAACTGCAGCGGTGTGGAGAAGTCGCCGACAGGAACCTCGAGCACCGTGGGGTACAACGGATCACCGTCGATGGGCAGCCCGAGCGAGTTCATGTGCACCCGCAACTGGTGGGTGCGGCCGGTGGCCGGCGTCAGCCGGAACAGCCCGTCCCCCAGCGGCTCGACTGCCGTCACCGCGTTCACCTCACCGGGCTCGATGACGGCCTGTAAAGACCCGCGCCGCTTCACAATTCGATTCCGCAGCTCGACGGGCCCGGCCGGCGTCCCCGCCGACGATCGGGCCAGATACGTCTTGGACACCCCGCCCGAGGCGAACATCGTCTGATACGCCCCGCGGACCTCGCGCCGCGCGGTGAACACCAGGACACCGGCCGTCAGCCGGTCCAGCCGATGTGCCGGTGAGAGTTCCCATAGTCCCAAGGCCCGGCGCAGCCGCACCAGCGCTGTCTGCACCACGTGCCCACCGCGCGGCATGGTCGCCAGGAAGTGCGGCTTGTCGACCACGACGATGTTGTCGTCGCGGTACAGCACCGGCACGTCGAACGGGACGACGACCTCGTCGGGCAGGTCCCGGTACCAGTAGATGAACGCGCCGGCCGGTAGCTCCGTGGTGTCGGAGACGACCGACCCGTCGGCGCAAAGCACCTCGCCGGCAAGCACTTTGGCGGCCGCCTCGTCGCCGAACCGGGACCGCAGCTCAGCCAGCACCGGCCCACCGTGCACCCGTAGCCGGGCGGGCCCGATCCCCTCGTATCCGGGACGGACGGGCAGGCTCAATCGAGCGGCACCGGCTCGAGGATCTCGGACCGGGCCTCGGGAGCCGCCGCGCGCAGCGCGTCGGCCGATTCGTCGTCGGGCTGCGTCTGCGACAGCACCTCGGCCTCGACACGCGCCAGGTAGGTGGCGACCTCGCGGTCGACGTCCTCGGCACTCCAACCCAGCACGGGCGCAACAACTTCCGCGACCTCACGGGCGCAGTCGACGCCGCGGTGCTGGTACTCGATGGAGATCCGCATGCGGCGCGCCAGGATGTCCTCGAGGTGCAGTGCGCCCTCGGCCGCGGCCGCGTACCAGGCCTCGACCTTCAGGTACACCGGCGCCTCGGTGATGGGTTCTAAGAGGTCAGGCCGGTCGGCCGCCATGTCCAGCACCTCACCGATCAACGAGCCGTAACGGTCCAGCAGGTGCCGCACCCGGTAGGGGTGCAGACCATAGTGCTGGCCCACGTGTTCGGTCTGGTTGATCAGCGCGAAGTAGCCGTCGGCACCCAGCAGCGGCACCTTCTCGGTGATCGACGGCGCCACCCGCGTCGGCACGAACTCACTGGCCGCGTCAATGGCGTCCTCGCCCATCACCCGGTAGGTGGTGTACTTGCCGCCGGCGATGGCCACCAGGCCCGGGGCCGGCACCGCGACCGCGTGCTCGCGGGACAGCTTCGAGGTCTCCTCGCTCTCACCGGCCAGCAGCGGGCGCAGACCCGCGTAGACGCCGTCGATGTCGTCGTGGTTGAGCGGTGTCGCCAGCACCTTGTTGACGTGTCCGAGGATGTAGTCGATGTCGGCCTTGGTCGCCGCCGGGTGCGCCAGGTCCAGGTTCCAGTCGGTGTCGGTCGTGCCGATGATCCAGTGCGTCCCCCACGGGATGACGAACAGCACCGACTTCTCGGTACGCAGGATGATCGCCACCTCACTGACGATGCGGTCCCGCGGGACGACGATGTGCACGCCCTTGGAGGCGCGGACCCGGAACCGGCCGCGCTGCTTCGAAAGGGCCTGAATCTCGTCGGTCCACACGCCGGTGGCGTTGACCACCACGTGGCCGCACACCTCGGTCACCGCACCGGTTTCCGAGTCGCGGACCCGCACGCCCGTGACCCGGTCGCCCTCGCGCAGCAGCGCCACCACCTGCGTCGAGGTGCGGACAACGGCGCCGTAGTGCGCCGCGGTGCGGGCGACGGTCATGGTGTGCCGGGCGTCGTCGACGACGGTGTCGTAGTAGCGGATCGCGCCGATCAGCGAACTGCGCTTGAGCCCGGGTGCCAGCCGCAGCGCCCCGGCCTTGAGCAGGTGCTTCTGCGCCGGCACCGACTTGGCTCCGCCGAGCTGGTCGTACAGGAAGATGCCGGCGGCGATGTAGGGACGTTCCCAGATCCGTTTGGTCAGCGGGAACAGGAACGGCAACGGCTTCACCAGATGCGGCGCCAGCGTCGTCAGGGACAGTTCGCGTTCGTGCAGCGCCTCACGAACCAGGCCGAACTCGAGCTGCTCCAGGTAGCGCAGGCCGCCGTGGAACATCTTGCTGCTGCGGCTGGAAGTGCCGGACGCGAAGTCGCGAGCCTCGACCAGGGCGACCTTCAGGCCGCGCGTCGCCGCGTCGAGCGCCGCACCGGCGCCGACGACACCGCCGCCGATCACGATGACGTCGAACTGCTCGGAGCCCAACCGGTTCCATGCGGTGTCGCGCTGCGCGGGACTCAGCAGGGTCTGACCATTGCCCGGACCGGGAATCGGGTCACTCACGGCGGAACTCCTCGTGGTTACTCGTCGGTAGGCCTTGCGTGACCGAGCCTACGTGGTCGGTGCGGTTCGCGTGTCAGTCCAGATCGTCGTGAGCCATGAGCCGGCGGGCCGTCTCGATGATCGAGCCCGACAGCGACGGGTAGACCGACAGCGTCTGCGCCAGATCGGTCACCGAGATGCGGTTCTGCACCGCCAGCGCGATCGGCAGGATCAGCTCGGAGGCGATCGGCGCGACGACGACGCCGCCGATCACCACACCGGTGGCCGGGCGGCAGAAGATCTTCACGAAACCGTGCTCGAGCAGCGACATCTTGGCTCGCGCGTTGGTGTTCAGCGGCAGCATCAGGGTGCGGGCCGGCACCGTGCCGGCGTCGATCGCGGACTGCGGCACGCCGACCGCGGCGATCTCCGGGCGCGTGAACACCGCGGCGGCGACCGTCCGCAGCCTGATCGGCGAAACCCCTTCACCCAGTGCGTGATACATCGCGATGCGGCCCTGCATGGCGGCCACCGAGGCCAGTGGCAGCAGGCCGGTGCAGTCGCCCGCGGCGTAGATGCCCGGCGCCTTGGTGCGCGACACCCGGTCGACCGTCAGGTAATTGCCCGGCCCGAGTTCGATGCCGGCCTTCTCCAGCCCCAGGCCCGAGGTGTTGGGCACCGACCCGATACTCATCAACGCGTGGCTGCCCTCCACGACGCGGCCGTCGGCGAGGCTGACCTTGACGCCGGTCTCGGTCCGGACCACCGAATCGGCGCGCGCGTTCTTGACCAACGTCACACCGCGCTCGGAGAACACCTCCTCCAGCACCGCGGCGGCGTCGGAGTCCTCGTGCGGCAGGATCTGGTCGCGGCTGGCCACCACCGTGACCTTGACGCCCAGTTCGGTGTAGGCGTTGCAGAACTCGGCGCCGGTGACGCCCGAGCCCACGATGACCAGGTGCTCCGGCAGGTCGGTGAGGTCGTACAGCTGCCGCCAGTTCAGGATGCGTTCGCCGTCGGGCACCGCGTTGGGCAGGACCCGGGGGCTGGCGCCGGTGGCGATCAGCACCACGTCGGCCTTCAGCACGCCGGACCGCCCGTCGGGCGTCGTGACCTTGACCCGGTGGTGCGCCATTCCCGGGATGCTGTCGACGAGCTCGCCGCGGCCGGCCACGACGTTGACGCCGGCGCGCAGCAGTTGCCCGCCGATGTCGACGGACTGGCTGCGAGCCAGCGTCTTGACCCGGTTGTTGATCTGCGGCAACGAGATCTTGGCGTCCTCGATCTTGATGTCGAAGCCCAGCCCGTCGGCGCGGCGCAGCTCGGTGCGCACGCCCGTCGACGCGATGAAGGTCTTGGACGGCACACAGTCCCAGAGCACGCAGGCACCGCCGATGCCGTCGCGGTCGACGACGGTCACCTCGGTTGCCTCACGGCCGTAACCGGCGGCGACCAGGGCGGCCTCATATCCGGCGGGACCGCCGCCGATGATCACGATGCGGGTAGCCACGGCTACATCTAACCCCGAGTTGGGTGTTGGTCGCCGGACAACAAGCCGTAGGCTTGCCGAGTGCCGCTCTACGCCGCTTACGGATCGAACATGCATCCGGAGCAGATGCTTCAGCGGGCGCCTCATTCTCCGATGGCGGCCACGGGATGGCTGCATGGCTGGCGACTGACGTTCGCCGGCGCCGACATCGGCTGGGAGGGCGCGCTGGCGACGCTGGTCGAGGATCCACTCTCGAAGGTCTTCGTCGTGCTCTACGACATGACCCGCGAGGACGAGGAACGCCTGGACCGGTGGGAAGGCTCCGAGCTGGGGATCCACAAGAAGATCCGCTGCCGGGTGCACCGGGTGTCGTCGGACACCTCGACCGACCCCGTGCTGGCCTGGATGTACGTCGTCGACGCCTGGGAAGGCGGGCTGCCCTCGGCGCGGTACCTCGGCGTCATGGCCGAGGCCGCCGAGATCGCCGGCGCCCCCGCGGACTACGTCCACCACCTCCGCACCCGCCCCTCCCGCAACATCGGGCCGTAGTCCCTCTTTCTTTCCCGCGAGCGGCAACCTCCTTTCCGCGAGCGGCCGTGTTTGTACAGCGACACACCGTGTTTCGCGTGCAATTTGGGGCCGCTCAGGCGGCGCGAGCGCGCCCGAAGTTCGCGTTGATGCGCGCGACGAGGTCGTCCGGGCGGTAGCGGACGTCCTCGAAGACCATCGAGATCGCCGTCCATCCGACGTCCATCAGTGCCGAACTGCGCTCGCGGTCGGCCAACATCGCGTCCGGTCCGCTGTGCCAATCCAATCCGTCGTACTCGGCGGCGACCATGTACTGCGGCCATGCGAAATCCAGCCGACGCAGCTTTCCTCGACCGTCGATGACCTCGTACTGTAGTTCGGGCATCGGTAGACCGCCGTCGATCATCACGAGGCGGGCCTCGCTCTCCATCGGCGACTCCGCGCGCGGATCTGCGATCGGCAACATCTCCCTCACGATGACGATTCCGCGACGTCCGGCCTGCCTGGTCACCGCTCGTGACAACTCCACCCGGTCGCAGGTGCCGGAACGCAGAGCAGCATCGAGCGTCGCCAGTACGCGTGGCCTTCGCAGCGAGCGTGCCACTTCGATCGCAGTCCACGCGGGCGCGGTCGCGAGCCGGCCCTGCTCCACAACCATCGGTGCGCCGTCGCGGCGATGGATCACCAGTCCATCAGCGTGCCGCAGATGCGAACCTGCGGGATTGAGCACATGCAGGTCCTTGGGATTCTCGGTGTCGAATCCGTAGAGGGCCGCCGCCGTCCCCAGACACACCGGGACCGGCTTGCCGGCCGAGAGGTCCAGGCCGCGCAGCCGCGTCCAGTCGTCGGGTTCACCCCGTGAGTAGATCCCTTGCCAGATACGTTCGAGGGCACCAGTTTTCAGATACGAGTCAAATGTCCTGCGGGACAGCTTCGACAGGATCTGAGCGCTGGTAGCTACTCCATGCTGGAGGTCGAGTAGTGCTTGAAGGTCGGCGTCCACGTCGTTGATGCTCGGCTTCCACGGCTGTGGCCGAAAGGCGCATCAGACGATCTGTGGATCAATCACGAACTGTGGAATTTCGCGGCACGTGGATCAGGTGCGCAGTTCACGGCCCCTCGGCGAGCGTGAGCGGCCCCAAGATGCACGCGAAACGCGGCGTGTCGGCGTACAAACACGGCCGCTCGCGGTTAGGAGCAGACACGCGCGCCCGCGGGTTAAAAAGCGGCGGCCTGTTCGATGATGTTGACGAGGACCCGGACGCCGACGGCGAGGGCGCGTTCGTCGAGGTCGAAGGTCGGCTGGTGCAGGTCCAACTGCGGGCCGACGCCGGGCCACACGCCGAGGCGCGCCATGGCCCCCGGCACCTCCTCGAGATACCACGAGAAGTCTTCGCCGCCACCGGATTGCTTGGTGTCGGCCAGGGCATCGGGGCCCAGCGCCTCGATGGCGTGGGTCATGATGCGCGTCGAGAGTTCCTCGTTGACCACCGGCGGGACGCCGCGGCGGTACAGCACCGTGTGATCCACGTTGAGCGGCGCCAGCAGGGACGAAACGATCTCGCGGACAATCGATTCCATCTCGACCCAGGCATCACGGCTGGCGGTGCGGATGGTCCCGGCCAGGGTGCCCGTCTGCGGGATGGCGTTCGACGCGAATCCGGCGTTGACCGCGCCCCACACCATGACGGTGCTGTGCCGCGGATCGACGCGGCGGGACAAGATGCCGGGCACCCCGGTGATCAGCGAGCCGAGCGCGTAGACCAGATCACCGGTCAGGTGCGGGCGCGACGTGTGGCCGCCCGGCGAGTGCAGGGTGATCTCCATCTGATCGGCGGCCGAGGTGATGGGACCCGGAATGGTGGCGACCTTGCCGACCTCGAGCCGCGGATCACAGTGCAGCGCAAAGATTCTCGACACACCAGCCAGTGCACCCGCGGAGATGGCGTCCAGCGCGCCGCCGGGCATCAGCTCCTCGGCGGCCTGGAACACCAGGCGCACACCGACCGGCAGCGTCGGCGCCGACGCCAGAGCCAACCCGGTGCCGAGCAGCACCGCGGTGTGCGCGTCGTGTCCGCAGGCGTGCGCCACATTGGGCACGGTCGAGGCGAACGGCAGGCCGGTGCGCTCGTCCATCGGCAGCGCATCCATGTCGGCGCGCAGGGCGATCCGCGGCCGGTCCTCGGGACCGAAATCGCACGTCAGGCCGGTACCGCCGGGCAGAATCTTCGGGTTCAACCCGGCCTCGGCCAGCCGCGTCGCAACGAACTTGGTGGTCTCGAACTCCTGCCGGCCCAACTCGGGGTTGGCGTGCAGATGCCGCCGCCAGCCGACCAGGTCGTCGTAGTTCGTGGCCAGCCAGCGCTCGGCGTGGTCCGAGAGGGTCATCCGCGCCCTGCCTTCACTTGTCGCTGAACCGCCGCCCGGTCCGCCATCTTCTGCAAAACCCGAGCCCGCTCGTCAGGCGCCTGCGCCAGCGCAACCACCGTGCGCGCCAACATGATCGCGCCTTCGGTGACGGCCTTGTCCGCACTCGGCCCCGCCGCCGCCGCGGTGAACTCCGGTTGGTGGATCGACGCGCCATTGGCCTCGATCCCGACGACCGGGTGGATTCCCGGCATCACCTGCGTGACGTTGCCCATGTCGGTACTACCAAGGGGCACAGACACTTCCAGGTCCACCGGCAGCGGCGTCCGGCCGAGACGCTCCATCTCGGCGCGGAACACCGTCGTCAACCACGGATCGGGCGTCAGCGCGTCATACCGCGGCGACACCTCCGTCACCTCGTGCGTACAGCCCGCCGCCAAGGCGCCGGCCGCGAAGCACGAGAACATGCGTACTTCCAGTTCGTCCAGTGACGCGGAGTCCGTGGCCCGCATCGTGTACAGCAATTCCGTATGCGCCGGAATGACGTTCGGTGCCTGACCGCCGTCGGTGACGATGCCGTGCACCATCTGACCGGGCGTCAACTGCTGACGCAGAAGCCCGATCGCGACCTGCGCGACCGTGACCGCATCGGCGGCGTTGATGCCCAGGTAGGGCGCGACGGCGGCGTGCGACTCGCGCCCGCGGTAGGCCACAGACACCTCGGACAGCGCCAGGGACCGCGCCCCCGCGATGTCGACCGGACCGGGGTGCAGCATCACCGATGCCGCGACGTCGTCGAACACCCCGGCGTTCAGCAGCAACGCTTTTCCGCCGCCGGCCTCTTCGGCGGGCGTGCCGATCAATGCCACGGTGATGCCGATCTCGTCGGCGACCTCGGCCAGCGCCAGCGCCGTGCCGACCGCCGACGCGGCAATGATGTTGTGCCCGCACGCATGTCCGATACCGGGCAGCGCGTCGTACTCGGCGCAGACGCCGATCACCAGCTCGCCGCTGCCGTAGTCGGCACGGAACGCGGTATCCAGGCCGCCGGCGGCCGGGGTGACCTGGAAGCCGCGCTCGGCCACGAGCGCCTGGGTCTTCGCGCAACTGCGGTGCTCCGCGAAAGCCAGTTCCGGTTCGGCGTGGATCGAGTGGGACAGCTCGATCAAATCGGCACGGTGACGCGCGACGGCATCGGTGACCGTCTGCATGGCGTCTCCCGTCAGCATCATGGAAGTATCGCACCGGCCTGTTCGGCCGCAGCTGGCAACTAAGGTGGACGCCGTGACCGATCCGCAGGCCACCCCTGACTCCGCCGCCGCTGCGGCCGCCGCCGCCATCCGTGACCGCACCGGAATCGCCGGCTTCGACGTGGCGGTCGTCCTCGGTTCCGGCTGGGCCCCGGCCGCCGCCGTGCTGGGCGAGCCGTCAGCCACCATCGCCATGGGTGACCTGCCCGGATTCACCCCACCGACCGCGTCGGGTCATGGCGGTCAGGCGCTCGCGCTGCAGGTCGGCGGCCGCAACGTGCTGGTCCTGCTGGGCCGCATCCATGCCTATGAGGGCCACGACCTGCGCCATGTCGTGCACCCTGTGCGCACCGCCATCGCGGCCGGTGTGGGCACCGTGGTGCTGACCAATGCCGCCGGCGGCTTGCGCGCGGAGTACTCGGTGGGCCAGCCGGTGCTGATCAGCGACCACCTGAACCTGACGGCGCGGTCGCCTCTGGTCGGCGCCCAGTTCGTCGATCTGGTCGACGCCTATTCGCCGCGGCTGCGGGCACTGGCCCGCGCGGTCGACCCGTCGCTGACCGAAGGCGTGTATGCCGGGCTGCCCGGCCCGCACTACGAGACACCCGCCGAGATCCGGATGCTGCGCACCCTGGGCGCCGACCTGGTCGGCATGTCGACGGTGCACGAGACCATCGCGGCCCGCGCCGGCGGCGCCGAGGTGCTCGGCATCTCGATGGTGACCAACCTGGCGGCCGGCATGACCGGTGAGCCGCTGAGCCACGCCGAAGTCCTGGAGGCGGGGCGCCAGTCAGCGACCCGGATGGGGACGCTGCTGGCCGAGGTGTTGGCGCGGTTGTGAGACAGCGACACCAAGCTTTGATGGAGGCAACGCCCAACGAAAGCCGATTCAGGCGTTTCGAAACTTCTATGAGCCCTCGTAGCAACCCAACTGATAGATGAGCGCTTCATCGATTGCAATCGGCTGATCCGCATACTCCGCCAGTGATCGAACCGCATCGAGGTTCGGAACATCGAAGTCAAAGGGCTCCACAGGAATGTCATCGTCGACCCGCAGGATCTCGCGAATCGCAGCCACCGTCAGACGGGTCAGATGAGTTTCCTGCACTAGTCGCTCCGTCGTGCGGTCAAAACCCTGAAGCCACCACGTAAGCACTACGGCTCCACCTTCCTTCCGGGATCTGCTGGCTTTGTCTGCGCACCCGTGCCCGGGTCGAACTCGCCTTGATGAACGCCACGCTTGTTGTAGACCTCAACCTTGCCGTGCTGGCTGTCCCACTCGTAGATAGTCCCGTCGTCATCTTTCCAACGTCGCCGCATACGTCCGCCCACTGCGAGCACAATGGCCCCGTGAACCACACACCCCTGACCTTCGGCACCGCGGGCCTGCGTGGCCCCATGCGTGAGGGCCTCGACGCCATGAACGTCACCACCGTCAGCCGCGCGACGTGGGCCGTGGCGCAGGTGCTCAAGGACCGTTGCCTGGGCGGGTCGACGGTCGTGGTCGGCCGGGACGCCCGGCACCACTCCGACGAATTCGCCACCGCGACCGCGGAAATCTTTGCCGCCGAAGGGTTTTCCGTCATCCTTCTCCCCCACCCCGCGCCGACCCCGGTCGTGGCCTACGCGGTGCGGCAGCTCGACGCCGTTGCCGGCGTACAGATCACCGCTTCGCACAATCCCCCTGCCGATAACGGCTACAAGGTGTACTTCGACGGCGGCATCCAGATCGTCCCACCCACCGACCGGGACATCGAAACGGCCATGCGGCAGGCACCGACCGGCATCGCCCGGCAGCCCGTCACGCCCGTCGACGAAACCCTCATCGAGCAGTACGCGCGCCGGGCCGGGTCACTACGCCGGACACAAGGCGAGGTCCGGGTGGCGCTGACCGCGATGCACGGTGTCGGTGGCGCGCTGGCGATCGACGTCCTGAACCGCGCCGGCATCAGCGATATCCGAACGGTGGCAACACAATTCGAACCCGATCCCGACTTCCCCACCGTCGCGTTCCCCAACCCCGAGGAACCCGGCGCCACCGACCTGCTGCTCGCCCTCGCCGCCGAGGCCGGCGCCGAAGTCGCCATCGCCCTGGACCCCGACGCGGACCGCTGCGCCGTGGGCATCCCGACCACGAGTGGCTGGCGCCTGTTGTCCGGCAACGAAACCGGTTGGCTGCTGGGCGATTATCTGCTGTCGAACCTGACTCCCGGGGAAGCCGGGACCACCGTCGTCGCCAGTTCACTGGTCTCATCTCAGCTGCTCGCGAAGATCGCCGCCGACCACGGGGCCCACCACGTCGAAACGCTGACGGGCTTCAAATGGCTGGCGCGCGCCGACCAGGACATCCCTGGCGCCACGCTGCGGTACGCGTACGAAGAGGCCATCGGGCACTGCGTCGACCCCGATGCCGTACGCGACAAGGACGGCATCAGCGCGGCCGTGGTGTTCTGCGATCTGGTTGTGGCGCTGCGCCATCAGGGCCAGACGGTGCAGGATCGACTGGACGCCCTGGCCACGAAATTCGGCGTCCACGCCACCGGCGCGGTCTCGGTGCACACCGACGCCGACGCGGTGATGGCCCGCCTGCGCGCCGAGCCGCCGGCCCAGATCGCCGGTGTCCCGGTCCGGACCGAGGACCTGGCCGAGCTGCGCGGAAAACGGCGCACCGACGCCCTGGTCTTCACCGGCCGTGGCCTGCGGGTGGCGGTGCGCCCGTCGGGAACCGAGCCAAAGATCAAGTGCTACATCGAGGTCAGCAAGCCGCCGACCGCCGATCTGGCGACCGGTCGGACGTCGGCCGCAGCCGAACTACGCGACGTCGAGGCCGTGGTCACCGGCCTGCTGGCCCCGGCCTGACGCCGAACCGTAGGGAGATCCCTTATATCCGGCGGGCTCCTGTGCGACTTAGCCTCGATTCAACGGAGGAAAGAGGTGTCGGCATGTCGGACAACACACTCGCTCGCCGCTGCGGTGGCGCCGCGACGGTCCTGATCGGCGGAATCGGTACTGCGGGCATCGCTCTCGCCCCACCGGCGGCCGCGGTCCACGCCGAGCAGTACATCTCGACGTACTGTCGGCCTGCCACCGTGCAGGACTGCCGGCAGCCGGCGGTGCTCCGCTTCGACCTTCCGACCGACGACTGGGTGCAGCCGTCCTTCACCAACGCCGCCGACGGCTGTTCCGATATCTCGGTGCGCTTCTCGGTCAGTCCCGCAGGAACTCCGGGCACCCTCAGCAGCAGCTACCGGCTCAGCCCAGGTCAGACCGCCGTGGGCCCGCATGCCCACATGTCGGCAGGCGCGATGCAGGTGAGCGTCTTCGCCACCGGAATCGAAGGCGGTTGCAACACCGGCGCTCTCATGGCCTGGGGCGGCACGGTGTCCGTCGACTCCACCGGCAAGCCGAACCTGCCCGACGCGGTTCCCCGGCCGACCCAAACCCCGCTACCGACCCCGACCGGGCCGATCGTCCACTAGCGCGGACCGAACTGCCGATCCCCCGCATCGCCCAGGCCCGGCACGATGTAGGCATCGTCGTTCAGCGCGGCATCGATGGTGGCCGTGAACAGTCGCAGTGACGGAACCGCCTTCTCCACCAACGCAATTCCCTCCGGCGCACACACCACGCACACCGCGGTGATGTCGTCGGCCCCGCGGTCGACCAGGAGTTGCAGGGTGTACGCCAACGACCCACCGGTGGCCAGCATCGGGTCGAGCACCATCACCGGCCGCCCACTCAGGTCGGCCGGCAGGGACTCCAGATACGGCGTCGGCTGGTGCGTCGTCTCGTCGCGCGCCATACCGACGAAGCCGACCTGGGCCTCCGGAATCAGCGCGTGTGCCTGGTCGACCATGCCCAGGCCCGCCCGCAGCACCGGAACCAGCAGTGGCGGGTTCGACAGACGCGAGCCGGTGCACGCGGCGACCGGGGTCTGCACCGGCAACTCCTCGCTGGCCAGCGAGCGCGTGGCCTCGTAGACCAGCATCAGCGTCAGATCGCGCAGAGCCGCCCGGAACCCGGCGTTGTCGGTGCGCTCGTCGCGCAGAGTGGTCAGCCGCGCCGCGGCCAGAGGGTGATCGACGACCCGGACGTCCATGGGCGCCAACATTAATGGAACCGAACGGGCGCGGCGCCCGTCTTATCCACATGATCCGAAACCTGACCGTGGACCCGTCAGCCCTGCACAACCTGTCCGCGGACTACCGCGGTCACAGCACCGAACTGGCCGCGCACGCCGCGGACCTGACCGCCATCGCCCGACAGTTCGACGTGTTCGGCCCCGTGGGCGAGGCCTTCGCCGCCGCCCTGGCGCAGGCGACGCACCACCAGGCCCAGTTGGCGTACCGCCTCAGCGCGCATCTCGACGCCGGCGCCACGACCGCCGTCGCCACCGCGGACACCTTCGTCGCCGCCGACCACAACGTCGGCGGCCGGATCGGAACCTGGTGGTGACGGGCTCCCTGACAGCCGCGCTGGCCGCGCCGATCCGAGACGTGCAGGCACTGGTGGGCCCCGGCTTCTCGGGCGCGGATCCGGCCGGTGCCCTGCGTGCGGTGCAAACCGGGCTCGACGGCGTGGCCGCCGCTGCCGACGACGGGTGGCAGCGGACCCAGGACCAGTGGACCGGCACGGCATCAGGCAGTGCGGGCCAGTTCGCGAGCGCGGCGGTCACCGCCATCGTGGCGATGGCGATGACGGCCGGGCAACTGAGCACGCACACCGAACGGGTCGCTGCCGCGGTGGCCCGGGCCCGCGAGCGCCTCCAAACCATCCTCCAGAACTTCGAGGCCCGGGCGACCGAACTGGAAGCCACTCTCGAATCCCCGGCCGACGCCGCCGCCCTCGTCGACGAAGCCGGCCGGGCCCTGGCTGAGGCCATCACCGTTGTCGACGAGCTGCACACCGAACTCGCCACGCAGGCCGAGCAGATCACCGCGACGACGAGTGCCCCCGCGCCCCAGAGCCACGGATCAGATTGGGAGACGAGCGGATCCGGCCCGGCCGCGACCCTGCCCAGCCTGGGTGCGTCCGGTGGCCAAGGTGCGACCGGGGCCGGCGGACTCGGCGCCCTCGCCACTCCCGCAGCGCACGCCGCGCAAGCGGCACTCAGCACACGGAACCACCGCCGGCCACCCGACCCCGGGAAGTTCGGCGCCGGTGAGGCCGTCACGTTGCCCGACGGCAGCACCGCCACCGCACCGAACAAGGTCGCCGCCGACGCGGTGCGGCACGCCCTCACCCAGCTCGGCGTGCCGTACGTGTGGGGTGGCACGACGCCCGGCGTTGGCCTGGACTGCAGCGGCCTGACGCAGTGGGCGTACCGCGAAGCGGGACTCGACCTGCCGCGGCTGGCGCAGGAGCAGGATGTGGGCGCCGCCGTCGACCGTGGCTCGCTGCGCCCGGGCGACCTCGCGGTGTGGGACGGCCACGTCGCGATGATCGTCGGGAACGGTCTCATGGTCGAGGCGGGCGATCCGGTTCAGCTGTCCCCGATCCGGACGACCAACCTGAATCAGGGTTTCCACGGCTTCTTCCGCCCGACGGCATGACACCGCCGCATGACGATCAAGCAGCGAGGAACGAGCGCGATGAGGAATGCGGCCCATAGATGAAGCCGGAATACGACGACGCGATGGCCCGCGCCCGCGCGGCGCTCGCGGTGTTCCGGCGTACGGCTGCCGAGCTGTCGAGGGCCGACGCCACCGCTGATGTCACCACCGCCCTGCGCCACCTGCGCGACGATCTGCACCGACAAGATGCCCCCAGCGTGGCCCGACCCACACGTCGATAGGCTGTGCCGCATGGCTGCTGACATCGTGCCGGTTCGGCTCGGGTTGACCAATGGCGATCTGTACACCCTGTGGGCGCCGCTGTGGCGCGACTCCGACGACGAGTGGGAAGCGTTCCTGGGTCACGGCGACGACCTCTACGCCTTCGAATCCGTCGCGGACCTGGCCGCTTTCGTGCGGACCAACACCGACAACGACCTCGCCGACCACCCGAAGTGGAAGGCGCTCGGCGAGGCCAACGCACACCGCCTCAACCCCGACGAGAGCCACATCCACGACCTGGTCGGCGTGCCCGAGCTGGTCGCCGAGAAGCCCACCGAGGAGTCCGTCACCTCGCTGCGGCGGACGCTCCAGGTGGTCGGCGCGCTCGGTTCGGTCTGCGATCTGATCGCGGTCGCGAAGTTCTTCAACGGCAACCCCGTGCTGTCGACGCTCGGCGGCGGCGCCGAGGCCTACTCGGGCCGGGCCGGCCGTAAGCGCTGGGCCGACATCGAGGCGGCCGTCGGCCGCAGCTGGGACCACGTGCTGGACGCCATCGACGCCCTGGTGACCACCCCCGAGGTCGACGCCAAGGCCGCCGAGAAGGCCCAGGCCGAACTCGACGGGCCCGCACCCGAGCCCGAGGAAGACGAACTCGACGAGGTCGACGAGACCGACGTCGACGACGTCGTCATCGAGGACGAGGTCGACACCGACTCCGAGGAGGCGGCCCTCACCGCGCAGGCCGAGCGCCAGCTGCTCGGCAGCGACGAGGACTTCTGGGAGCGCGTCGGCATCGACCCGATCCGCATCATGACCAAGGGCGCCACGCTCTACACGCTGCGCTGCTACTACAACGACCAGCCGCGGTTCCTCGGCCGCAACGGCCGGATCAGCGTGTTCGGCTCGGAGCGCACGCTGGCCCGCTACCTGGCCGACGAGCACGAGAGCGACCTGTCCAGCTTCGAGGCCTACAGCGACATCCGCACCGCTGCCACCGACGGCTCGCTGCAGATCCGCGTCACCGAGGACAACGTCTACGTGCTCAGTGGCCTGTCCGACGACATCGCCGACGGCCCCGAGGCCGTCGACCGCGAGCAGCTGGACCTGGCGGTCGAGTTCGTGCGCGACGTGTGCGACTACGCCGAGGACGGCACCGCCGACAAGTACCTGACCACCAGCCAGCCGCTGGGCAAGTTCGTCGGTCATGTGCTGGAGCCCGAGACCGTCGGCGCCCCGTCGAAGCCGTACGCCGAGGCCGTCGCCCAGTGGGAGACGCTGGAGCGTTTCGTCGAGTCGCGCCTGCGTCAGGAATGACGCGCGGTGCGATGAGTTAGGCCGGTCGGTCGGGTCTGCACTGACATGACCCAGACCAGCGCCCAGCCCATCGTCCGAAATCTCGCCGTTCCCGGCGCCACGCTGCATTACGAGGTGCGGGGCAGCGGGCCGGTGTTGGCCGTCATCGGTTCGCCCATGACGGCATCGGAGTTCGCCGCGGTGGCCGACGCCCTGGCCGCCGACCACACCGTCGTGACGTACGACCCGCGGGGACTCGGTGCCAGCCCCATCGACGATCCCGCACAGGACTCGACGCCCGAACTGCGGGCCGACGACGTCGCCGCGGTCCTCGAGGATCTCGGCGCCGGTCCGGCCGACGTGTTCGGCTCCAGCGGCGGCGCGGTGACCGGCCTGGCGCTGGCCGCCAAGTACCCCGGTTGGGTTCGGACGCTGATCGCGCACGAGCCGCCGCTGCTGGAGTTGTTGCCGGCCTCGGAAGCCGCCAGGCAGCGCGCCGCGACGCGGGAGATCATCGACACCTTCCACAGCGACGGGCCGGGCGCGGCCATGGCGAAGTTCATGGCGACGGCGGGCTTCGATCAGGCCGACGACGGCGCTCCCGGGCCGCAGGGGCCGCCGCCCGCTCCCGATGAGATGACCAAGCAACTCGCCGACCTGTCCCGGTTCTTCAACCATGAATTGCTCTGCACCACAACGTATCTGCCTGATATTGAGGCGTTGCGGGCCAGCCGGGTCGTGGTGGGCATCGGCGCCGAGTCGGAACATCTCATCACCTACGGCACCTCACTGGCGCTGTGCCGCCTGCTGGGCGTCGAGCCAGTCATCTTCCCAGGCGATCACGGCGGGTTCATGAGTGCGCCCGGCGAATTCGCCGACGCGCTGCGAGCCGTTCTGTCCGACTGAAACCCCGAGTCGCCCGGCCACCGCGCCCGCTCACAGCCGACACACAACTACGCCGCGTTGCAAAATTAGTTAGCAAGGCGTAAGAATTTCCCAAGAATCCGCTGAGTGAGCGGAGCCGCCTGCCGAGCGCAGGCGAAGGCAGCAGCTTGATCGTCGGGGATTCGGTCAGCGCGTGTTGAGCGGAAGGTGGTCGGGTGCGGTCGGAATCAAAGGGCCTGCTGAAGAAAGTCTGGATACCGCTCGTCCTGGTGGCCGTATTGGCGGTGTCGGGCCTCGTGGTGTCCCGCCTGCACGCGAAGTTCGGGTCGGAGAACCTCAACGCGCATGCCGGCGCAGGCGTCGAGATCGTCCAGTTCAACCCCAAGGTCCTGGTATACGAGGTCTATGGGCCGCCGGGAAGTTCGGCAGAGATCAGCTATTTCGATCCCGACGCCAACGTGCACTCGGTGAGCGCCGCGCTGCCCTGGTCCGTCACCCTGTCCACCACGCTGCCGACCGTCAGCGCAAACCTGATGGCGCGCAGCGACAGTGAGCAGAGCAGCGACCACATCGGCTGCCGGGTCACGGTGAACGGGACGGTCCGCGAGGAGCAGTCCGCCGATGGCGTCAACGCCCAGACCTACTGCCTGGTGAAGTCCGCATGACCGAAACACTTGAGACACAGCACAAGACGGCGGAGAAGCGGCCGAAGTTCGCCCATGCGCTGCGCATCCTGTCGGTGCCGATCATCCTGTTCTGGGTCGCGATCGCCGTCCTGGTGAACGTGATCGCGCCGCCGCTGGAGGTCGTCGGCGAGCTGCATGCCGCACCGATGGCGCCCGAGGACGCACCGTCGATGCACGCCATGAAGTTGATGGGCGCGAACTTCAAGGAGTTCAACTCCAACAGCACCATCATGATCGTCGTCGAGGGCAAGGAACCGCTGGGTCCGGACGCCCACAAGTACTACGACGAGATCATCCGCAAACTGCAGCAGGATCCCGAGCACATCCAGCACATCCAGGATTTCTGGGGTGACACGCTGACCGCAGCCGGTGCACAGAGCGCCGACGGCAAGGCGTCCTACGTGATGATCAACCTCGCCGGCGAGCAGGGCATGACGCTCGCCAACGAAGGTGTCGACGCCGTCCGCAAGGTCATCGAGGAGACGAAGGCGCCGCCGGGGGTGCAGGCGCATGTCGCCGGTCCCGCCGCGCTGACCGACGACATGCACGTCATCGGCAACGCGAGCCTAGTCATGATCACCCTGATCACCCTGGCCGCGATCGCGGGCATGCTGCTGGTGGTCTACCGCTCGGTGCGGACCACGCTGGTCCAGCTGTTCCTGACGTTCCTGGCGCTGCTGACCGCGCGCGGCGTGGTGTCGGTCCTGGCGACCCACGACGTGTTCGGGCTGACGACCTTCGCGGGCAACATCCTGACGATGCTGGCCATCGCCGCGGCCACCGACTACGGCATCTTCATCTTCGGGCGGTACCGCGAGGACCGCGGCATCGGACTGGACCGGGACGACTCGTACTACGCGACGTTCAAGTCCGTCGCACCCGTCATCGTGGGTTCCGGCCTGACCATCGCCGGCGCGACGTACTGCCTGAGTTTCTGCCGTCTGCCGTACTTCACGACGATGGGCGCACCGGTCGCGATCGGCATGCTCGTCGTGGTGGCGATCTCGGTGACGCTCGGCCCGGCCGTGCTGTACCTCGGCAGCCGCGTCGGGATGTACGAGTCCAAGCGACCGCCGCAGAGCCGCTTCTGGCGCCGCATCGGGACGGCCGTCGTGCGTTGGCCCGCACCGATTCTGGTGGCCAGCCTGTTCGTCGTGCTGGTCGGCATCGTCGCCATCCCCGGCTACAAACCGGCCTACAACGACCGCTATTACCTGCCCGAGGACGCGCCGGTGAACGTCGGCTTCGCCGCCGCGGACCGGCACTTCACGCAGGCCCGCATGAACCCCGACATCCTGATGGTCGAGTCGACGCACGACATGCGCAATCCCGCAGACATGCTGGTGCTCAACAAGATCGCGAGCAACGTGATGCACACCGACGGCATCGCCATGGTGCAGAGCATCACGCGGCCGCTGGGAATTCCCATCCAGCACAGCTCGATTCCGTTCCAGACGAGCGTCTCGGGCCAGACCAGCAACATGAACCTGCCGTTCCAGCGCAAGCAGCTGGAGGACCAGCTCCGGATGGTCGACGCCACCAACGTGTCGATCAGCATCCTCGAGAAGCAGTACGCGCTGTCGCTCGAGCAGACCAAGCTGACACAGGACTCGGCCCGTAAGTCGCAGGCGCTCCTCGAGGTCACCGAGGAGATGCGCAACAACATCGCCAACTTCGATGACCAGTTCCGGCCGATGCGCAACTACTTCTACTGGGAACCGCACTGCTTCGACATCCCGATGTGCGCGGCGATGCGGTCGGTGTTCGACTCCCTGGACGGCATCGATGAGCTGACCGACCGGACCGGCGACGTCCAGGTCAACACCGACAAGCTGGCCGACCTGGCACCGAAGCTGACGGCGCTGCTCCCCCAGACCATCGCGTCGATGAAGACCAGCCGTGACCTGTCGCTGGCGTCGTACAACTCGCAGAAGGCCCTCATCGACCAGATGCAGGCCATGAACGACACCGCGTTGTCGATGGGTGCCGCCTTCGACGGCGCCAAGAACGACGACCTGTTCTACCTACCGCCCGAGGCCTTCCAGAACCCGGACTTCCAGCGCGGCCTGAAGATGTTCATGTCGCCGGACGGCAAGTCCGCGCGCATGTTCATCACCCACCAGACCGACCCCGCGACGGTCGACGGCATCAACCGCGTCGAAGCCGAACGCAAGGCCGCCCAGGACGCCCTGAAGATGTCGTCGCTGTCGGACGCCAAGATCTACCTCGGCGGCGTCGCGGCGACCTACAAGGACATGGCCGACGGCGCCCGCTACGACCTGATGATCGCCGTGGTGTCATCGCTGACGCTGATCTTCATGATCATGCTCATCCTGACGCGCAGCGCGGTCGCGGCCCTGACGATCGTCGGCACGGCAGGCAGTTCCATCGCCGCGTCGTTCGGCATCTCGGTGCTGTTGTGGCAGGACCTGTTCGGGATTCAGGTGCAGTGGCTGGTCATGCTGATGTCGGTCATCATCCTGCTGGCGGTCGGCTCGGACTACAACCTGCTGCTGGTCTCCCGGTTCCAGGACGAGATCCACGCCGGCCTCAAGACCGGCATCATCCGGTCCATGGCCGGCACCGGCGGTGTCGTCACCTCGGCCGGGCTGGTGTTCGCAGCCACCATGGCCGGCATGATGGCCAGCAAGCTCATCGTGCTGGCACAGATGGGTTCGACGATCGCCATCGGTCTGCTGATCGACACCTTCATCGTGCGGTCACTGCTCATGCCGTCGATCGCGGTGCTGCTGGGCCGCTGGTTCTGGTGGCCGCAGGTGGTGCACCCGCGCGGTAAGTACAACACCGAGAGGTTCGTGCCGAAGGCGTTCCAGCAGCCCGCTCAGCAGGAGACGGTGTCGGCGGGCGCGGCCGGGCGCTCCGGCTTCGTCGACGACACCCCGACCGACAGTTACCCGACCAGCACGGCGTAGCGCGGTTTGATGACGTCGTCGATGATGGCCAGTCGCTCGTCGAACGGGATGAAGGCCGACTTCATGGCGTTGATGGTGAACCGCTGCAGGTCGGTCCAGCCGTAGCCGAACTCGTTCACGAGGAGCGCCATCTCCTGCGTCATGGTGGTGTCGCTCATCAGGCGGTTGTCGGTGTTCACGGTGACGCGGAAGCGGAGCCGCGCCAGCTGGTCGAACGGATGCTCGGCGATGCTGGCCGCGGCGCCGGTCTGCACGTTGCTGCTCGGGCACATCTCCAGCGGAATTCGCTTGTCCCGCACGATGTTCGCCACCCGACCCAAGTGAAAGGTGCCGTCCGGCCCCTCCTCGATGTCGTCGACGATGCGGACGCCGTGGCCCAGCCGGTCGGCGCCACAGAACGCGATGGCCTCGTGGATGGACGGCAGGCCGAAGGCCTCACCGGCGTGAATCGTGAACCGCGCGTTGTTGCCCCGCATGTACTCGAAGGCATCGAGGTGGCGGGTCGGAGGGTAGCCGGCCTCGGCACCGGCGATGTCGAAGCCGACCACACCCCGGTCGCGGAACCGGATGGCCAACTCAGCGATCTCGCGAGACCGGGCAGCGTGCCGCATGGCGGTGACCAGACAGCGGACCGTCGTCACCTGCCCGGCCGCGGCCGCCGCCTTCTCGCCGTCCGCGAACCCGGCCAGCACCGCGTCCACGACCTCGTCCAGCACCAGACCGCCGTCGATGTGCAGTTCGGGCGCGAACCGCACCTCGGCGTAGACGACGTTGTCGGCGGCCAGATCCTCGACGCATTCGTACGCGACGCGGTACAGCGCATCGGTGGTCTGCATGACGCCGACGGTGTGCGCGAACGGCTCCAGATACCGGACGAGCGATCCGCTGTGCGCCTGGGTGCGGAACCACTTCGCGAGCTCGTCGACGTCCATGGTGGGCAGGTCGCCATAGCCGCTCTGTTCGGCCAGCTCCACCACCGTGGCGGGACGCAGCCCGCCGTCGAGGTGATCGTGCAACAGCGCTTTCGGTGCCTGCTTGATCTGATCCAGCGTCAGGGTGGTCATCTGTCCATCTTGCGCCGGATCGTCGCTTTTAGCCCGCCGGCTCGTCCGCCAGCAGCAGCCGCGTCCGGAACAGATCCAGCACCTGGTCCAGCGCCGCCCGGGTGGCCTGGCCCGGCTCGTCGATCAGGTGCTCGGTGACCACCGAGTGCGGCGCGAGGCGCGCATCCGGGTTGGCGTCGGCGTCCTCGAGTTCGACGGCGATGAAGGCGTCACCCAGCTGCTCGCGCAGGAAGTCGAAACGCTCTGCCGGCACCAGCTTGTCGCTCTTGAACCGCATGCCGATGACGTTGAGGCCCGCGGCGCACCGGCCCTTGACGACCTCCAGGTCGGCCGGCGAGATGTCGATGTTGCGGCGCTGCTTGGCGGTCAGGCCCAACGGCATCGACGGCTGGGACAGCACCGGCGCCAGGATGACGTCGTCGGTGGCCATCGCCAGGGCGTAGCCGCCGGTGAAGCACATGCCGATGGCGCCGACGCCGGGGCCACCGCAGCGCTTGTGTTCGGCACGGGCCAACGCGCGCAACCAATCGACCACCGGCGACGTCTTTCCGGTCGCGAGGATGGTGAACTCCTTGCTGATGCACGACGGCAGCGCCGACCCCATGGCCTTGAGCGCCGCCAGGTTGCTGGCGTTCGGATCCAGGCCGGGGATGCCGAACAGGTGCGGCAGCACGGCGGTACAACCCAGGTCGGCGACCTTGCGGGCGAAGTCGAGAACCTTGGGCGTGATGCCTGGTATCTCGGCGATCACGATGACGGCCGGACCGGTGCCCTTCCGAAAGACCGTGCGGGTCGTGCCATCGTGGGTGAACTCGGTGCGCTCGAAGTCGCGGAGGTCATCGTCAGCCATGCGGACGACCCTAGTGGCGGGCGGAGTCGCTGACCACCGTTGGTTTCGCGGCTATTCGACGCGGTCGAGCACCACGGGACGCTGCGGCGGTGCCGCGTCGTCCACCGACCACCCGCCGTCGAGCTCGGCAAGCGCTGACGGCAACCGCTCGGGAGTCTCGGTGTACAGCGTGAACAGGGTCTCACCGGCCGCGACGGGCTCGCCGCTGCGCCGGTGGAGGTACAGCCCCGCCCCGGCCTGCACCGGGTCTCCAGGCTGGGCCCGTCCCGCGCCGAGCCGCCACACCGCCATCGCCACCGCCATGGCGTCGACGTCGCCCATCACCCCGCTTCGCGAAGCCACGACCGTCTCGGTGTGCGTCCCCATCGGCAGGGGCGCCTCGGGATCGCCACCCTGTGCGGCGATCAGTTGCCGGAAGCAGTCCATCGCGGTGCCGTCGGCCAGGGTCTGGGCGGGGTCGACGCCGTCGAGGCCGGCCACGTCGAGCATCTCGCGCGCCAGGGCGATGGTCAGTGCGACGACGTCGTCCGGGCCGCCGCCGGCCAGGACGTCCAGCGACTCGGCGACCTCGATCGCGTTCCCGACCGCGCGACCGAGCGGCCGGTCCATGTCGGTGAGCAAGGCCCGTGTCGGGACGCCGTAGGCCGTGCCGAGGTCGACCATGGTGCGCGCCAGCTCACGCGACTCGGCCTCGGTCTTGAGGAACGCACCGCGACCGACCTTGACGTCCAGCACCAGCGAGCGGGCGCCCTCGGCCAGTTTCTTGCTCATGATCGAGCTGGCGATGAGCGGTAGCGACTCCGTCGTGCCCGTGACGTCGCGCAGGGCGTAGATCTTGCGGTCGGCAGGCGCCAGGTCCCCGGCCGCGAAGATCGCCGCGCCGATACCGGAAAGCTGTTGGCGGATAGCGTCTTTCGACAGCTCGGCGGTGAACCCGGGGATCGCTTCCAGCTTGTCCAACGTGCCGCCGGTGTGCCCGAGGCCACGGCCGGCGGCCTGTGGGACGGCGCCACCGCAGGCCAGGACGACGGGCACCAGCGGGATGGTGATCTTGTCGCCGACGCCGCCGGTGGAGTGCTTGTCGACCAGCGCGAGCGGCCGGCCGTCGCGCCGCAGGTCGGTGAAATCGAAGCGCTCCCCCGAGTCGACCATGGCCGCCGTCCAGCGGGTGATCTCGGCCGGCGTCATGCCGCGCAGGAAGATCGCCATCAACAAGGCCGACATCTGCGCGTCGGCGACGCGCCCATGGGTATAGCCGTCGATCACCCAGTCGATCGCGGCGTCGGACAGCACACCGCCGTCGCGTTTGGTGCGAATGACTGTCGGCGCATCGAACGGCATCGCTGGGATCCTCCTGCCGGGGCCTCGGTCGACCCCATCGAAACTGGTTACCGGCGGGTAATCAGAAGTGTTGCACCGCTTGGCGTTACCGGCGGTTCAGGTCATCCGGCCCGAAGGCGTCGGGCAATAGTTCGGCCAGTGGCCGCGGACCCGATGCGTGATCGATCAACATGGCCGGCCCACCGTGCTCGAGCAGCACCTGCCGGCAGCGTCCACACGGCATCAACACGGCCCCCGAACCGTCCACACACGCCAGCGCGAGCAGCCGTCCGCCACCGCTGGAATGTAGGGCGCAGACCACACCACACTCCGCGCAGAGGCCAAGGCCATATGAGACATTTTCCACATTGCAGCCCACCACGATTCGGCCGTCGTCGACCAGCGCTGCCGCCCCCACCGGGAAGTTCGAGTAGGGCGCATAGGCACCCCGAGAAACAGCTATTGCCTTGTCGCGCAACAGTTTCCAGTCAATTTCCGGCATCGCCGACACCCCGTTCCCGGCACCCCGATATTGACTCGAGGACCGACCCGACCACCAAGTAAGTTAATGTAGGCAAACCTAATTTCCGGCGCGGGTTGCCCATTCCCCCCACACGCTAGTTCTGACTGTGCGCAAATTGGGATTAGAGTCGCCCCGAGGTTTGGGCTCGGCACGCGAAAAAGTTGCTGCCGGGTCACGCGTCCACCGACGGCGTTGGAGGTCGAAATGAGTACAGCGGCAGCCGCGGAATCCGCCATACCCGCGCCGCGTTCAGCACAGAAACGACGGAGCCTGTATCGCGGCGACCCGGGCATGTGGTCCTGGGTGCTACACCGCATCACCGGTGCCACCATCTTCTTCTTCTTGCTGGTCCACGTTCTGGACACGGCTCTGGTCCGGGTCAGCCCCGAGGCCTACAACGAGGTGATCAACACCTACAAGACGCCGATCATCGGGTTCATGGAGATGGGCCTGGTCGCGGCGGTGCTCTACCACGCCCTCAACGGCGTGCGAGTCATTCTGATCGACTTCTGGCAGCAGGGACCCAAGTACCAGCGGGTCATGCTGTGGACCATCCTGGCCATCTGGATCGCGGTCGTCATCGCCGCAGTTGGGGTAGAGGGCATGCACATGGTTGAGCACTACGGGTGGCTCAAGTGACCACGCACACTGATTCCGGCGCCGCCGAGGCGCGCCGCGGGGGCCGCCCGGCCCCGGTCATGGAGCGCGAGCACGACCGCCCCGCCGCCCTCGATCACCCGCGCGCTCCCCGGCGCGCCCGTGGCATCCCGTACTTCGAGAAGTACGCCTGGCTGTTCATGCGCTTCTCCGGCGCCGCGCTGGTGCTGCTCGCCCTCGGTCACCTGTTCATCGGGCTGATCTGGCAGAACGGCGTCTACCGCATCGACTTCAACTACGTCGCGCAGCGCTGGGCCTCGCCGTTCTGGCAGATCTGGGACATGGCCCTGCTGTGGCTGGCGCTGGTGCACGGCGCCAACGGCATGCGCACCATCATCGGTGACTACGCCCGCAAGAACACCACCAAGTTCTGGCTGAACTCGATTCTGCTGCTGGCCACCGGATTCACCCTGGTGCTGGGCAGCTACGTGCTCGTCACCTTCGACGCGAACATCAAATAGGGGCTCGCAGGATGATTCAGGAACATCGCTACGACGTCGTCATCGTCGGTGCCGGTGGCGCGGGTATGCGCGCGGCCGTGGAAGCCGGCCCGCGCGTGCGCACCGCCGTGCTGACCAAGCTGTACCCGACGCGTTCGCACACCGGTGCCGCGCAGGGCGGCATGTGTGCCGCACTCGCCAACGTCGAGGACGACAACTGGGAGTGGCACACCTTCGACACCGTCAAGGGTGGCGACTACCTCGCTGACCAGGACGCCGTCGAGGTCATGTGCAAGGAAGCCATCGACGCCGTGCTGGACCTCGAGAAGATGGGCATGCCGTTCAACCGGACGCCCGAGGGCCGCATCGACCAGCGTCGCTTCGGCGGTCACACCCGTGACCACGGCAAGGCCCCGGTCCGCCGCGCCTGCTACGCCGCCGACCGCACCGGCCACATGATCCTGCAGACGCTGTACCAAAACTGCGTCAAGCACGACGTCCAGTTCTTCAACGAGTTCTACGCGCTCGACGTGGTCCTCACCGAGACCCCCGGCGGCCCCGTCGCCACCGGCGTCATCGCCTACGAGCTGGCCACCGGCGACATCCACATCTTCCACGCTAAGGCGATCGTCTTCGCCACCGGCGGCTCGGGCCGGATGTACAAGACGACCTCCAACGCCCACACCCTCACCGGTGACGGCCTGGGCATCATCTTCCGCAAGGGACTTCCCTTGGAGGACATGGAGTTCCACCAGTTCCACCCGACAGGCCTGGCCGGCCTCGGCATCCTGATCTCGGAAGCCGTGCGTGGTGAAGGTGGGCGTCTGCTCAACGCCGAAGGCGAGCGCTTCATGGAGCGCTACGCCCCCACCATCGTCGACCTCGCGCCGCGTGACATCGTGGCCCGCTCGATGGTGCTGGAGGTGCTCGAGGGCCGCGGCGCCGGACCCAACAAGGACTACGTCTACATCGACGTGCGTCACCTCGGCGAAGAGGTGCTGGAGGCCAAGCTTCCGGACATCACCGAATTCGCCCGCACCTACCTGGGCGTCGACCCCGTCACCGAACTGGTGCCGGTGTACCCGACCTGCCACTACGTCATGGGCGGCATCCCGACCACGATCAACGGCCAGGTGCTGCGGGACAACGTCAACATCGTGCCGGGCCTGTACGCCGCCGGTGAGTGCGCCTGCGTCTCGGTGCACGGCGCCAACCGCCTGGGCACCAACTCGCTGCTCGACATCAACGTGTTCGGCCGTCGCGCCGGCATCGCGGCCGCCGAGTACGCGCAGAACCACAACTACGTCGAGCTGCCGGACAACCCGGCCGACATGGTCGTGGGCTGGGTCGGCGACATCCTGTCCGACCACGGCAACGAGCGCGTCGCCGACATCCGCACCGCGCTGCAGCAGTCGATGGACAACAACGCCGCCGTGTTCCGCACCGAGGAGACCCTCAAGCAGGCGTTGACGGACATCCACGCGCTGAAGGAGCGGTACAGCCGAATCACGGTGCACGACAAGGGCAAGCGCTACAACAGCGACCTGCTCGAGGCCATCGAGCTGGGCTTCCTGCTCGAACTGGCCGAGGTCACCGTCGTCGGTGCGCTGAACCGCAAGGAATCGCGTGGCGGCCACGCCCGCGAGGACTACCCGGACCGCGACGACACCAACTACATGCGCCACACCATGGCCTACAAGCAGGGCGCCGACCTCCTGTCCGACATCCGGCTGGACTACAAGCCTGTCGTCCAGACCCGGTACGAGCCGATGGAACGGAAGTACTGACATGAGTGCACCCGTATTGGACAAGCCCGAAGCCGGCGACCCGCCGCTGCCCCCGGTGCCCGAAGGCGCCGTCATGGTCACGCTGAAGATCGCCCGGTTCAACCCGGAGAACCCGGACGCCGCCGGCTTCCAGAGCTTCCGCGTGCCCTGCCTGCCCAGCGACCGGTTGCTGAACCTGCTGCTGTACGTGAAGGGCTACCTCGACGGCACGCTGACGTTCCGCCGGTCCTGCGCGCACGGCGTGTGTGGCTCGGACGCCATGCGCATCAACGGTGTGAACCGGCTGGCCTGCAAGGTCCTCATGCGCGACCTGCTGCCGAAGAAGCCCGGCAAGGACCTGACCATCACCATCGAGCCCATCCGCGGCCTGCCCGTGGAGAAGGACCTCGTGGTGGACATGGAGCCGTTCTTCGACGCCTACCGCGCCGTGAAGCCGTTCCTCATCACGTCGGGCAACCCCCCGACCCGTGAGCGCATCCAGTCGCAGACCGACCGCGCCCGCTTCGACGACACCACCAAGTGCATCCTGTGCGCCTGCTGCACCACCTCGTGCCCGGTGTACTGGAGCGAGGGTTCGTACTTCGGCCCCGCCGCGATCGTCAACGCGCACCGGTTCATCTTCGACTCGCGTGACGAGGCCGCCGCCGAGCGCCTCGACATCCTCAACGAGGTCGACGGTGTGTGGCGCTGCCGCACCACCTTCAACTGCACCGAGGCCTGCCCGCGCGGCATCCAGGTGACCAAGGCGATCCAGGAAGTCAAGCGCGCCTTGATGTTTGCCCGCTAGGGCATTTTGCGTCGAACGTGAAGAAGATCGCGAGAATTCACCCGAATCTCGCGACCTTCTTCACGTTGGGCACCCAGCAGCGCGCAGAGCAGCCCACACCCGCTCGATGACCGTGCGAGGGCGGTAGTTCAGCAGGTTGGCGCCGACCCGCACAATTCGCCACCCCAGATCCCGGTATTCGACGTCCTGGTCGATATCCCGCGTCCGTTGGTTCGGGTCGGTCCAATGCTGAATGCCGTCGTACTGGACGCCGACCTTCCAACGCCGCCAACCCATATCGATACGCCCCACCAGTTCCCCGTATTCGCCGAACACCTCGATCTGTGTGTCGGTGGGCCGTATGCCCGCCTCTGTCAGCAACAGCCGAGTTCGGGTCTCCTGGGGCGACTCGCACCATAGTCGGCCAATTCGAGCACCCGACGTAGCTGGACCAATCCCCGCATTCCCCGATGGGCGTCGATAAGCGCCTGCACCTCAACGAGTTTCAAATCGCAAGCCTGAAGTAGTGCATCCACCCTGATGACTGCTTTGGTCAGCCCCTTGCGGCGGCCGAGATCGAACGCGGTCCGAGCCGGATTGGTAGACCTGACGCCGCGGAGTTCACAGATTTCGTCGGGATCGAGTGCATCACTGTGCAACAGCACGCCTGCGGCCTTGTGCCTGCTGGGCTGGTTGATCTCGGCGGGTTCGTCGGCGCCGATCCACTTCGATCCATGCAAGGCCGCGGCCGACAGCCCCGCGACAACACCACGCCGCCCTGACCACAACCAGACGCCGACGGCCTTATCGGCCGGTGTCATCACAGCGCCACGAGGGATGTACACGTCGCGGTGGATCATGTCGTGCCGCGTATCCAGGTCGTACCGGCTCACCAATCCCGCCGCCAACGCCTCTGAGCCCCGAAAGGGCCAATTGCCCGCCATGCGTATTGGACGCTGACGGCCACCGGCCGGTTCCATGCCCCGCCCAACGTGAAGTAGATCGCGAGAATCCG
>NZ_JAYXBQ010000081.1:0-1052 GCF_039668335.1 Mycobacterium sp. SM3041
TGACGGCGTGCCTGCTTGAAATGGGGAGGACCTCCTGACGGAGTGGATGTGTCTGGCATTCACCCGTAGGAGGTCCTCGTGTCTCACGCTAACGCCCGTACCAACCTGTTCGCTCGTCGCCTGATCGTTGAGCGTGTCGCCGCGGGGTGGCCAGCGGCGCATGTGGCCGAGCAACTCGGCATTTCACGGTCCACGGTCTACAAGTGGCTGCGCCGATACGCCGAAGGCGGTGAAGCGGCACTGGCCGACCGATCATCACGCCCGCATCACATGCCCCGGCGCACCAGCGACCGGGTCGAGAAGAAGGTGCTGGCCGCACGGGCCCGCCGCAAGCGCGGTGCGGTGGTCCTGGCAGCGGAACTGAATCTGAATCCGTCGACGATCGGACGGATCCTCGCGCGCCATCAGGTGCCGCATCTGTCGTCGATCGATCCGATCACCGGCGCATCGGTGCGTACCTCGCGGCGCCCAGCGAACCGCTATGAACATCGCACCCCGGGGGCCATGGTCCATGTCGATGTCAAAAAGCTCGGCCGCATCCCTGACGGTGGGGGTTGGCGGTTGCACGGACGCGAGGCCAAAGTGTCAGTTGCCAACCGGCACAAGAAAACCAAGATCGGCTACGACTACATCCACACCGCCATCGACGACCGCACCCGGCTGGCCTACAGCGAAGTGCACACCGACGAAAAAGACCTCACCTGCGCAGCATTTCTGCACCGAGCCTTGGCTTGGTTCGCCGGCCACGGCGTGCGCGCGCGGCGACTGCTGACCGACAATGCCTTGGTCTACCGCCGCGGCACCAACTGGGGCTGGGTGTGCTCAGCGTGGCAGCTCAAACGCCGCTTCATTAAACCCGGCTGCCCCTGGACCAACGGCAAAGCCGAACGCTTCAACCGGACCCTGCTCACCGAATGGGCCTACGCCCGCCCATGGACCTCCAACAGTCAACGCACACAAGGCCTTGACCGATTCCTCCATCACTACAACACTCAACGAGGCCACTCCGCCCACGGCGGAAAACCACCCATCAGCCGGCTCGCCGCCTGACA